>NZ_JBFUIJ010000028.1:0-83253 GCF_056401935.1 Mucilaginibacter sp. P4_D1 | reverse complement strand
CAATGAACCAATGAACCAATGAACCAATGAACCAATGAACTAATGAACCAATGAGAACCAAATTATTTTCTTTTTAAAAAGAAAATAATTACATTTGTATATGAAGTCAGTAAAAGGGCAATATCCCACAACAACGGGCGAGCAGGCACCTTCAAAGCCGTATGTAATTCCTGAACATGATGCATCGGCATTTATGTTACATGATTTATTTGTGCCTTATGAAACTTATTTTAAATCGCCCCTGGCTAAGCTTGGCGCTATAAAACAGGGGTTACAATCTGCTGCCATTACCGATTTAATTCGTGTTACCGGGGCTACGCAAATTGATGTTGCTAAATGGCTTGATATTACCGAGCCAACCCTGCGTAAACACATCCAGGGTTCAAGGGATTTAAACCAGGGCTTAAGCGAGCACATTATCCAGCTTTTTGAACTTTTTAATAAAGGCCTTGATACCTTTGGTACGCTTGATGAATTTAAAAGCTGGTTAAAACATTATAACCCAGGTATTGATGCTGTTCCCTTTGATTTGCTTGATACCATCACCGGCATAAACATTGTAATAACCCAGCTTATTCGTATTGATTACGGGGTACTTGCTTAATTAATTATTGAATTATTGAATGAATGAATTATTGATTGTGAACGGTTGCCTCAAATTTAGATAATTCGACTAAATCAATAAATCAATAAATCATAATTCAGTAAATCAATAATTCAGTAATTCAATAATTAAACTTGCTCACCTATCGCATAAGCCAAACTAAATATGCTCATGACCGTAAAGGCTCGGGGATCGACGGGCGATGGAACTCGTTGGGGCAGTATGTAATTTACACCGGCGGATCGCTGGCGCTTTCCTGTTTGGAGAAACTTGCCCATTCGGTTGGTACGTCGTTACAGAGCGGCGATTTTTCGGTGATCATTATTGAGGTTCCGGATAAGTTGGCTATCACCGAAATTACGATCAGGCAACTTAACAAACTCAACCGGCAATGGGCTAAGGTGATCAATTATCCCATTACCCAACAGTTGGGCGATGAGTGGCTGCATAAAATGGAAACCGCGATATTAAAAGTACCATCGGCAATTATCGACCTGGAATATAACTACCTGCTTAACCCGGCCCATCCGGATTTCGAAAAAATTAAAATTCGCAGCGTAAATAAATTTACCTTCGATCCGAGGTTAAAGGCGCAATAGGCAGTTGTAAGTAACATAATTATGCTATACTTGCAATTTTACCGAACTTTAAAATGCCAATAATAATGCCTGGCAAAAAAATATTCACTTTTAGCTTTGCACTCATTGTCCTGTTGTTCTGTTGCACGGTATTACACGCGCAGGATAAAAAGTATATACCACTTGGCCACTCCAAACTTAAGGATACTATTGTTGCCGCCCCCGCCGATACCGCCAATGAAAAGGACATTATTGATGTTATAAGCTCGGTTTTTGTTAAGGCTGATAAAAATGCAAAGGTCGATTCTATCGGCACAAAGCCGGTTATTTCCATTTTACCGGCTTTTGGGTACACTTTGCAAACATCACTGGCGGCTACCATATCCGGTAATATCGCTTTCCGCACGGCTTTAAAGGCCCGTATATCTACAATAACTGTAAATCCGGCCTATACCGAAAAAAAACAAATTATCATCCCGATGCTGGCCAGCATCTGGACGGAGGACAATCAATTTAATATCATCAGCGATTTGAGGTATTTTAAATATCCGCAAAGTACCTTTGGCCTCGGCAGTCACTCTAATATGGCTAATGAAAACCCGCTCGATTACTCTTTTTTCAGGATTAATGAAACGGTGTTACGAAATGTTGGCGGGAACTTTTTTGCCGGCCTGGGCTATATTTTTGACGACCGCTGGAATATGCAGGAAAAAGGGCAGCTAAACGGAGGAGTGTCCGATTATGAAAAATACGGCCCCATAAAACGTGCTATATCAACCGGCCTGACTGTTAATGCATTGTTTGATAGCCGCGATAACTCTATAAACCCGGCACGTGGTTTTTATACAGCAATAACTTACCGGGATAACTTTACATTTTTAGGCAGCACAACGCCCTGGCGTTCGCTTATTATTGATATCAGGAAGTACTATCATTTGCCAGGCAACTCAGATAACGTTTTTGCCATATGGTCATACAACTGGCTTATACTTAACGGGCGCCCTGCTTACCTTGATTTGCCTTCAACTGCTAATGATCAAAACTTCACAACCGGCCGTGGCTATATCCAGGGGCGCTTTCGCGGTGCCCAGATGATGTATCTTGAGGGCGAGTATCGCTTTAAAATTACCCGCAATGGTTTGTTGGGCGGGGTAATGTTTGTAAATGGCCAGTCGTTTTCGGCAGCACCGGGCAGTGGTTTGCAGGCTATACAGCCGGGCTACGGGCCGGGCCTGCGTATTAAGCTTAATAAAGTATCAAAAACAAACATCGCCATTGACTATGGCTTTGGCCGGCAGGGCTCCAGGGGATTGTTCATCAACGTGGGCGAAGTTTTTTAGGCTGGTAACAGGTATCCGGATACGGCGTGCATGCCCTCTTTCGGGAGCCTTGTTAATTAATTATATTTTTGACTAACAGGTGATATTTTTAATAATATCCTGAACAATAATATGGTAACGTTGTTTATTTATCATAAGGGCGTTAAAAAAAGTTAAATATTTACTGAATTAATTTGTATTGATAAAATTTTAGAATTTTTATTGTTAGCTTTAACCATCAATTAGCCTATGAACGGTATCCGGTTTACTAAATGGTTTGCGATATATGCCTTGCTCATTTCGGTGGTGGTTTCATCCTGCCAGAAAGATGAGAATGTTAAGGATATGGAGACCACTAAGCCGGCAACTGCAGCTGATAGTACTGCCTTAGGTATTATTAATACCCCCGGTAACTTTTTAGCAGGCAAAGGGGTGTTAAAAATAACTATCGAAGATTCTACCTATAGTTTTGATGCTGCCACAGATTCAATAGCCTTCATTAACGTGCATAATGGCGACAACAAGTATTTTGGCATTACCGCCATCAACAAGGCTCATACCATGAGTTTTGGTATAAGCTCGGAAGGCCTTGCCTCGGCCAGTGTTAACAGCAAGGTTGCCGGTAGCCAGTTTTTATTTACAGTTGACGAGAAAAAGCCACTGTTGCAATACACACTGACCAAATTTGTTGGCAAGGATGACGCGGGCAAAATAACAATAGATAAATACAACAAAGATAATATGATAGCAAAAGGTACATTCTTTACCTTTTTAGCTAAAGACGATAAAGAAAACTCCCCATTTTATCGTGTAGAAGGTAGTTTTGAGCTCCAACTGAAATAATTATCATTCCGTTTAACAGCAGTTATTTATATTGTAAGCCAGTATTGTTTGCGTAATTTAAAGGTAAAAAAGCCGTTGCAACTAAGCTATTTACAAAGGCGACAGCTAAAATTCCCCTTATTTTTTGTACCTTTATGCAAATTTTAAAGACATTGATGAAAGTATTTATTGCAGGGCTTCCTTTAGAAGTAGATGAGGCCGAATTAACAGCAGTTTTTGGTGATTTTGGACCGGTTAAGTCCCTCAGGATCATTAAAGATCGCGAAACAAAAGAGAGTAAGGGTTTTGGGTTTGTAGAGATGGTGAACGATAACGAAGCGAAGGAAGCGATAAGGTGTATGAATGGCGCAAGTTATTATGGACGCAGGATTACGGTTAACATAGCCGAAGATAAGGGTCCTGGTTTTAACGGTGGTGGCAACACTGGCGGTGGTAAAGGCGGTTTCAGACGCAACTAAGAGCTTTAAAATTTATTCTTTTTTAAAATATAAGCCGGGCTAAGTCCGGCTTTTTTATTGGCTTATTTCCTGCTTTTCTTCAATTTTAAATGATTACGCTGGTTATTAGTATTTCCGAAATAAATGCATAATTTAGTGTATAGTTATAGGGTGTTATAATGCCTATAATTAACGATTGATATGCCCAAACCTGCGTCTGTTTTTTCTCCAATTTCTGAAGTAAATAAAACGTGCATTGGTTGGTTTCGTAATTTAACCTAAGCAAGTGCGCACATCTATAAAAATCGGGGTATCCTTTCTGCTTTGGCTGGCGGCTTTAACTGTTTTTGGGCAAGCGCCGGTAATTACCTATACAACACCAAATGTTTATAAAGTTGGCACAGGCATACCTGCTTTAACTC
Organism: Mucilaginibacter sp. P4_D1; assembly: GCF_056401935.1. Lineage (NCBI taxonomy): Bacteria > Pseudomonadati > Bacteroidota > Sphingobacteriia > Sphingobacteriales > Sphingobacteriaceae > Mucilaginibacter > Mucilaginibacter sp. P4_D1. The sequence continues at coordinate 79,050 of NZ_JBFUIJ010000028.1, read as the reverse complement.
CAGCTAATTCTGGCGGCGCGGTGCCGGCGACGGTTTACGGCCAGACAGACGTGTTTGCGGGCACTGGTTTACACGGTTCACAGAATGGTAATACAAACCAGGCGCAATTTACGGAGCCGTATGGGATGACGATTGACGCCGCGGGCAATATTTACCTGGCCGATGCCGATAACTACCGCATTCGAATGATAACACCTGCCGGCCTGGTATCAACACTTGCCCCGGATGGCATTCCGGGCGGGCCCAATTTTGCTTCACCAAAATTTAACCTGCCACATGGGGTGGTGAGGGACGCTGCGGGTAACCTGTTTGTAGCCAATTATAATAACCACAATATATTAAAAATTGTACCTGATGGCACAATTACCGTATTTGCAGGCGGCTTATTGATTGGTACGCCGTTGGATGGACAAGGTACGGCTGCCAGTATTATTAACCCAAATGCAATAGCGATTGATGCCGCCGGTACCTTGTATGTATCTGATGGGAATAACCTTATCCGCAAAATTTCTCCCACTGGTTATGTGTATACATTTGTTGGTAGCGGGGCAGCAGCCACCGTTGATGGTAAATATAATACTGCAAGTTTTAACCAGCCAGCCGGTATGGTTGTTGATGCCGCAGGAAATATTTATGTAGCCGAGCAAAAAGGCAATGTGATTAGAAAAGTTACGCCATTTGGTGATGTAACTACCATAGCAGGCAGCGGGCAATTTGGAGCGAATGATGGTACGGGCTCAGCAGCAAGTTTTGCTTCGCCTACCGGTATTACCATTGATAAATCTGGAAATTTATATGTAACCGATTGGGGTAACGGCAAAATAAGAAGAATCTCTCCGGATAATGTTGTTACCACTATAGCCGGCGGCGGGCCACAAGGCACAAATAGCGGGGTAGGCAGCCAGGTTTATTTTAATCTTCCGGCGGGTATTATTTTGGATAATGAGGGTAACTTACTGGTATCTGAACTCAATGGCAATATTATCAAAAAGGTTATTGCTACGGGCTATACTATTGATAAAGCGCTTCCGCCCGGTTTAGTATTTGATCCTAAAACGGGTATAATATCCGGAACGCCTACTGTTATATGGCCATCTACCGATTATAAGGTTACAGCTTATAATGCAGGTGGCAGTAGCAGTTTTACATTAAACATCGAGGTTAAAACCCAAATTACGCCACCGGTACTTGTAGCCCCTCCTAAAATTAGTTACTCAACCCCCAATGTTTATACCGTAAATAAAGTTATACCGGTATTGACTCCTAAGAACACCGGTGGGGCGGTTCCGGCTACCATTTATGGCAAGGTAAGCACTTTTGCCGGTAGTGGAGTACAAGGTAATACCGATGGCACAGGTACCGGTGCCACCATGTATTTTCCTTTTACTGTTGCCACCGATTTGCAAAACAATATTTATGTGGCAGATGAAGGTAACCATAATGTGCGCACAATAACACCTGCCGGCGTTGTAAAAACACTGGCAGGCAATGGCAATAGCTTTTCTGTTGATGGAAATGGCCTGGCTGCAAGCTTTGATGTCCCTTTGGGGATATCCACTACTGCAGATGGTAATATATTTCTTTCAGATGCAGCTTCAAATTTAATACGCCAAATAACCCAGGCAGGTGACGCTACTACGTATGCTGGTAGCGGTGTTCAGGGTTTTGATAATGGGCCGCGCCATACAGCTACTTTTAAAAATTCTGCAGGTACAGTCACCGATGCTGCGGGCAATCTATATATTGCTGATTTGGGCAATAATGTAATCAGGAAAATAGATGGGAATGGCAATGTAAGTACGTTTGCAGGTAGCGGAATTGCCGGTAATGTTAATGATTTGGGTTTGGCTGCCAGCTTTAATGCACCTAACGGACTTGCTATTGATGGTAATGGCAATATATATGTTGCCGATGAAAACAATAACCTTATACGTAAGATAACACCTGCGGGGCTGGTTTCAACGCTTGCCGGGAGTGGAGCTGCCGGGGCCCAAAATGGTACAGGTATAGCGGCTTCTTTTAACCTTCCAATATCTGTGACTGTTGATGCTGCAAATAATGTCTACGTTGCCGAACTTGGAAACAACCTGATACGTAAAATAACTCCGGGTGGTGTGGTGACCACTTTAGCCGGCAGCGGGCAAGGAGGAGCTATTGATGGTATTGGCAACCAGGCATCTTTTAACGGCAGTACAGGAGTGGCTGCAGACCACAACGGAAACCTGTATGTTGGCGATTTTGGTAACCATAAAGTGCGTAAGATACTGATTACCGGCTATACTATTGATAAATCCTTGCCCGCAGGTTTAGTTTTTGACCCCACAACAGGCACCATAACCGGAACGCCAACAGTTGTATGGCCGGCTACTGATTATGTGGTTACTGCTTACAATGCGGGCGGTAGCAGCAGTTTTACATTAAACATCGAGGTTAAAACCCCAATTACGCCGCCGGTACTTGTAGCCCCTCCAAAAATTAGTTATACAACCCCCAACATTTATACTGTAAATAAACTTATACCGGTATTGACCCCTAAGAATACCGGCGGGCCGGTGCCGGCAACTATTTATGGCCAGGTTACTACTTTTGCGGGTGGCGGTAAAGGCGACTATTTTAACAGCCCAACACGGCTTGCCCAGGATGCGTCCGGGAATTTATACCTTGCCGATAGGGATAACAACGTGATAAAGAAAATTACACCCGATGGAGTTGTAACCGTATTTGCAAGTGGGTTCAATCAACCCAATGGAGTTACTGTTGATAGCAATGGAAATATATTTGTGGCTGATGCTGCCAGTAATCAAATTAAAAAGGTTACGCCAGATGGTACTGTTTCTGTGTTTGCAGGCAGTGGCTCGTCCGGAAGTAATAATGGTCCGGCCGGGGCGGCAAGTTTTTCTTACCCTTATTCGGTAGTTGCTGATAAAGATGATAACCTGTATGTGGCCGACTCACAAAACAATTTAATACGCAAGGTTACACCGGCCGGCGATGTTACGACCCTTGCAGGTAGCGGGGTTCCAACATTTGCAGATGGTGACGGTATCCTGGCTTCTTTTAATAGTCCTACTGCTGTAAATGTGGATGCCGATGGCAATGTATACGTAGCAGACCCGTATAATTACAGGGTAAGAAAAATAACCCCCGCGGGCGCTGTAGTCACTATTGCAGGTAGCGGCGGGGCCGGCTCAGATAACGGAGCGGCGTTGTCGGCAACTTTCAACGTTCCTGCCGGTGTCGCTGTTGACGCTGCCGGTAATATTTATGTGGCTGATATATCAAATAACCTGATCAGGAAAATGGATGCGCAGGGAATTGTTACAACGCTTGCGGGTAGTGGTGGTTCCGGGGCTGCCGACGGGGCGGGGGCTTTAGCAAATTTTAGTCGGCCGAATGACGTACAGGTAAATGCAAATGGCTTTTTATATGTAACAGATTACGGTAATAGCCTGGTACGAAAAGTGGTTGTTACCGGCTACACCATTAATAAAGTACTGCCGGATGGTTTAACGTTTGACCCTACAACAGGCATCATAACCGGCACGCCAACAGTAACCTGGCCTGCAACAGATTATGTGGTTACAGCTTATAACACCGGTGGCAGCAGCAGTTTTATTGTAAATATTAAAGTAACAGAAGTGGGTGGCAACATTTCGGCTTCAGTGGTAAGCGGGAACATAAGTAATTGCGAAAATGGCGCTTCGTCCTCATATCAGCAATTTACGGCTTCAGGTACCTTTTTGTCTGATAATATTAAAGTTACAGCACCAGTCAGTTTCCTTGTTTCGTTAAGCCCAACTGCCGGCTACAATAATTCAATCTCGCTTGCGTTGAGCGGTGATAAAGTAAATCCAATAAAAATTTATATAAAATTGGATGATAACGCAGTTGCCGGTAATTATGCAGGTAATGTAGTTTTATCATCTGCCGGGGCTGCTAATGTGTTAGTGCCGGTAAGTGGCGAGGTGCATAAATTGCCGGTAGTGGCTCCGGTATCTGATCAGCCTGGAATTTGCAGCGGCGCCACACTAACTATAAATTTCACCGGTACTGCAGATGCTTACAGCTGGACAAATAGCGACACCCGTATTGGGCTTGCTGCCGCAGGTACAGGCGATATATCCTTTAAGGCTCAAAATACCACAAGTGTACCTATAATAGCAACTATAACTATTACACCAAATTCAACATCGGGCTTGTGTCCTGGTAAACCTGTTACTTTTAAAATTACGGTTACACCGCCTGTTACGCCCGTTGTTGATATTAAGCAGATGAATGTTACTTGTCCGGGTCAGTTAGTAATATTTAATGCTGCGGCAGGCAATGCGGGCGTGAGTCCTGTGTATCAATGGCAGATTAACGGCTCAAATGTCGGTACCAATAATGCGATATTTAGCAGTAGCAGTTTGCAGGCCAATGATTTGGTTACATGTGCAGTTACCAACACCGGTAATTTTTGCAATGCGCCGGCTTTGTCAAATACCCTTAAAGTGTTTTACAGGCCCGATGATGCACCGCCAACGGTTAGTATAGATAAAGCGGGTGACGTTGGCGGATGTACAGGGACAGATTTTTCTTTCACAGCTATAGCGGTAAATGGAGGGATTAACCCAACCTATCAATGGTTGTTAAACGGTCTGCCGGTTCCCAATAATATTGGTAAAACCTACAATAGTAACACATTAGCCAACGGCGATAGGATAACTTGCATAGTTATCAATAATGATGGTTGCAATCCAATTGCTTCACCTGTATCAGCACCGGTAAATATTGTTATTGCAGCATCTCAGCAGGTAAGCACTGTAGTTATTAATCCGTCGGTTAACATGCCGGTATGTGCAGCAAGTACACTTACTTTTACCCCAACGCCGGCAAACTATCAAACAGCCGCAGGGGTACCAACTTATGTATGGTATGTTAATGGGAGCATTGTTGGCAATAATGATACCTATACCACAAATAGCCTTATCGAAGGTGACCTTGTGTATTGCGTTATGACAACCTATGAAAGATGTTTTGCTCCGCACGAAACTAAATCAAACACTATTAAAGTAATAAACATACAGGCCCCGGCCCCGCCGTCGGTGAGCATTAGCCCTAACGGCGGAATTGCCTCGTGTGTGGGGCTTCAGCTTATATTTACAGCGACCAGCCAGGGCGCTGGCAATAACCCTACTTATCAATGGATGGTGAACGGGCAGCAGATTAATAATCCGGGGAATGTTTTTACCACGAGTACACTGGCGGTTGGCGATAAAGTAACCTGTATAGTAATTAATAACGATGGATGCACACCAGTTTCTTCGCCGGTATCTGAAACTGCCGATATTATTACAACGCCGGTTCAGGTAAGCACCGTAACTATTTCGGCTTCTGTAACGATGCCGGTATGCGCTGGAAAAGAAATAACCTTTACACCTACACCCTCAAATTATCAAACATCAGGAGGCGCGCCAACTTACGTTTGGTATGTTAACGGCGTGCTCGTAAGTGATAAAGATACTTATACGACCAAAACCTTAGCCGATGGCGACCAGGTATATTGCGTCATGACAACTTACGGCATGTGTGTTGCTCCCGCACCTGCACAATCAAATATCATCAATATAAGCCTTGCGCCAGAAAGTGGTTGTATAATACCGCCAATAGTTATACCCAATGCCTTTACGCCCAATGGCGATGGTCATAATGATACCTGGAACATACCGGCCCTGGCAAATTATCCGGGATGTATCGTAAGTGTATTTAACCGTTATGGAATTTCGGTATTCAGATCGGTAAATTATACAAAGCCATGGAACGGAAACTACAATAGCGGCGCGTTGCCGTCGGGAACCTATTACTACATTATTGATCCTAAAAACGGGGCCACAAAATTATCCGGATACGTGGTTGTTATTAGGTAACAGTAAAAAGTAAAATAAGCAATGCTATTCCCGCGCTAAGCAAGTTTCTGGTTAATAACGGCTAGTTTTAAAAAGCTTGTGATAGCTCAACGCCATCTGTATTGAATTTACTCAATAAGGTGTCGAGTTTGCTGTTTAATTCGTTTAAATGAATTTTACCCTCATTAAAGGCTTGTGTTAATTGCGCTATTTCAAGCTCAATTTCAGTTGAAGTCGTTGTTTTGCTTTCAATTTTTTCGCGCCTTAGTTGCTGCTTGTTTTCTAATGCGTTAATTTTATATTCGGCAGTTGTGAGCAGGTAAAGCTGTTGCACATCATCTGTGTAGATGTTGTTACTTACTTTGCTACTTTGTTGCTTGTTAAGCATAACTAAAATAATTGCGGCAACGATACCACTAATTAAAAGTGACATTACAGGATCCATCTTTATTCTTCTTCTCTTTCGTTTATAATTTAGTCTGCACAGGCTTGGAGTATTAGCTGTGGCATTGGCTGAAATAAATATATGGTTATTGTATATGAATGTTTAGTATGTGTTAATAAATCGGCAGAATGTTAATAACTATTGGGTAAATCGATGTTATTAAGTGGCTTATGAACTAAAAATGCGATATTTATTAGTGTTTGTAAGTCGCTTTTCTAAACAGGCAACAATTGCGGGCTATTTGCTTGACGCTCTAATCAAGTCGTTTTTCGTAACAATAAAATCGCAGGCCGGGCCTGAAATTCAGGCCAATCTCTCCGGCAAAAACATATCCCAATTTTGGGAACAGCTTTTGGGTGGCCTTGTTATGTGTGTTGGTATCAATTCTAAGTGTTTTTATACCACGCCTGGCAGCCTCAAGTTCGACTTGGGTCAATAATGCCGCAGCGATGCCAAGGCCGCGATAGTTCGGGCTCACCGCTAGTCTGTGTGTAACAATAGCCAGCTCAGTAATGTCCCAGCCCACTTGTGCGTATTCGGCCTCCTGGTTGGTTGTTATGGCGGTAACCCCAGTAATAAGGCCGTCTATCTCTGCCACCCAAAGGTGGCCAGCAGCTATGTCATCAGTAAAAACGCCAGTGTTTGGATAAGTGCTATCCCATTGTAGGTTGCCGGAGGCAATCATTTCGGGTATAAGCCCCGCAATAATTTCCATTATAAGAGGGATATCATTTAAAGTAGCGAGCCTGATAAGCATAAGTTGAAATTATCGGTACAGATCAAAGGTGAAATTAAAATTAATCTGCTTATAGCTTACACTATATAAGAAATTTAAAGCTGGGAAATACTGGGCAGATAACTTCTTTTTGTTTACTTGGAAATTGCCCGTTGCCGGATTGGCAGATGTTTAGTTTGCAGCTGTGCTACAATAAGGCAAACTAAAAAAGCCAACATCCCGTAAAAAAGGATATTTTGCAAGGCACTGCCAACACTGAACTGTTGGGCTATAAATTGTGGTACCTGGCTTGCCATGTTGATTGTTATATCGGTAAACGAAATATTTATTAATTTGTTTTACAACTTATAAGAATACAATAACGGTGAAATTTATATTTTGGTATAGATACCGCTGCAATATAAATTCGATACGGTGCAGGGGAGTCGGCCGTTTGTTTATACCTTTGCTGAGGTATATAGACAACGGATTATAAAGTTAAATAATAAATTATGATTCCCGAAGAGTTTTTGAAACAAATAAAAAAGGAATCGGCTGATATTGAGGGTTTAACTAAACGAGATTATTTCGCTCATCTTAGTAAACTGTTTAAAATGATAGCTTATGATGGCGATCGTTTAAATAGAAAACACAATCTCATGATTACTCCTTACCTGCAATATTTGAGTAACACTGCCCGGAATGATTTCAGGGAAGGTCTGTCCCAGGCCGAAATTGACGAGCTGCTTGAAAATGTAAAAACCGACCTCGATTGTATAATATTCAGGATGAGTGGCCCGATTGCCTGAATGGAATAGCCTTACATCTAAAATCTACATATTTGAAATTTGCACATTAGCTTCTTTCGACTAATGATTGTGTTTTTTATGAATGTCCTTTACAAGACAAAGTTTTTTAATATCGGCAATGTTGATAGGGAAGGGGGCATACTTAAGACGGTTACCAATCATTTCAGTAGTGTTATCCGAGTGGGCTATTACTTCATCGGGGCTATCGCCGGCCAATAGCCTTTTATACATGCGGTAATCGCCCCATTCAATATAGTAAACCTCGCCCGGCAATATTTTCTTATCGTGAATAATTTTTAAGGCTACCCAGCAACCATTTTCCAGGTATGGATACATGGAGTGGCCCCAAACTGGCAAAGCAAAGTCACAATCCTCGATGCCCGGAAAATTCATGCGCCCCACTGGTTGGGAGTCATTAATATCATTATACACTTCTACACCCGATGCGGTTGCAATAATTTCATACATCGGAATGCCTTCTTCTGCTTTATTTACTGTAATTTTTTCTTGATTAATTGCGGGTTTTTTATTGTTTATAAATTCTTTATATTTTTCTTTAAAAATTCTGAATTTTTTTGGATCGATATTCTGCCTGCTCTTTACAATTTCGGTAATGGAACTGGGCGAGTTAAAGCCTAATGCTTCTGCAAGTTGCGCATTGCCTGCAAATGCTTTTCCTTTTAATTGAGTATACAGAATAATAAACTCTAATGTTTCGGGGCGAATCGTTTTGATTTTATTTGGTTTTAATGCATCATCCATGGCGAAAAAATAATTACAGATTTTTCTTGATTAAGTTAAAGATAATTCTTTATATTTGTCCTGTTATCTATTGCTAATGTAAGTTAAATTAAATCAAAAACAAATTTAATTACATGAAATTTAAAGAAATACAATACAGAGGAATGTTTAGCAATTAACAGCCGAAAATATAAATAATCAAAAATTTAAACATATGCATATTGCCTACTCAGCCTTAAATCAACCAATTGCAACGGCGGTGTTTTCACCGGAATTAAATATCGATAGTAATAACGATTTGCCCGAGCCGTTGCTGCGTTACCAGGCTTACCTGGCTGCCTGTCAAAAACTAAGTAAAGAAATTACCGCCATTCAAAAATACACCCCCGGCTGGATACCTGCTTTCCGGTGAGCAGTTTGCAGTTGCCGGTTTGCAGATGGCAGTTACTAGTAAGCAGTTTGCAGTATTTACTTAAGAACCGCAATAGTTTACACGACGCCAACCGGATGATGAATAATGAACTAATAAACCATTGAACTAATAAACAAAACCAATAAACTAACGAAAAATGAAAATTACACAAAAATTGAAAGATCAACTATGGTGGATGATTATATCTGTTGATTATGATTATAGCCGTATAGCCGTTGCCGATCATGACCTTACCGATGATACCCTGATTTTATGGTTGGAGGACAAGCAGGATTTTAAAAACTCGCTGGATGAGTGTTTACAGTTGGATGTAAAAGCGCGGGATTTTGCGAAAGTAATTAAGGCAGAAAATTTTAATAGTTACGAGGGGAGCAAAATGCACCCCACAAAAAACTTTGTTTATAAAGCCCGCATAGAAATTAACAGCCCGCTTAAATGGTACCAGGAGGATGCGTCAGCCGTTGAGCAGCAATGGGCGCGCGAAGCAACGTTAAAAGCCATACTTACCCAACTTGTAGAAACAGAAGCTGCCGGGACTTATGATGGAATTTATGCCAATTGACATGAATTGCATATATTTTACGCCTCGTCAATCAGCTTTAATTTGGTGCTCTGTTAACCAGATGCCTAAGAATGAATTAAAATCAGCAGAATTAAAATTCAGTACGCTGATTTTAATTCATTTCTAATTCGCCTACAAAATCTTTATTTAAATACGTGATATGAGTTTCGGTGGCTTAATTTATTTATCCGGGTTACTATTTAACTTTTACCTGTTGCTGTTCTTTTTTCCAGTTGCTCTATCAATTCCTCTACTTCGCTTAGTGCCTCTGCCGGCTGGCTGGCATAATTTAGCTTGCGGAAACGCCATTGGGCAAACGCAGGCTCCTGGAAACGGTTTATAAGTTTAAAAAACTTAGGAAAGTTGTGTACTTCTTCCAGCAATACGCCCGTAACAATGCCATTATTATCCAGTATCTCACGAATGGTATATTCCTTATCCCTGGTTATCCAAATCTCAAAATCGCGCCGTATTTCTTCGCTTTTTTCGGGATCTATCTTGTCATTAATGCAAATTACCTTATCTCCTGGTTTCATATAGTATAAGCGTATTAAAATGTTGTTTTGTTTGCGCTATATTAAGTAAATACAAAGTACCGCTTTTTAAAGCAGATAAAAAAAGAGCTCGCTAAAATACGGCTTTGTAAAACAATCAAATAATTCAAAAAAATGAGCATAAGGTGGGCTTTTAGTTAACCCTCTGTTAAGCTGTTGAAAACTTTTATTAAATATTCGGCAACCAATAGTTTAAAATTAGCGTATTACACAAGTAGTTAGCCACTATTAATTTTAATGTTATGGACGCTTTTTACTTTTTTGTAATCCTGGGAACAGCCGCTGTGTTTTTAATATTATACTTTGATAAAAAACAGCGTCGTAAGGTGAATCAAATATTACATCAAACCAACGATGTTGAGCCTTTATTGTTAATGCAAAGTCTTGGCCAAAAGCTGGATAGGTTAAATCGCGTTTTTAACAATACCACGGCACCCTCAAATGCCGAGCAACAATTTCAAAAGTTAACATCTGATTATAAATCGGGACGAATAAGTATCAGCACTTATAACAAGCACCTCAGCGAGCTATTGCGCATGGTAGAGGTTCATTAGTAGTTCTTTAGTTCATTGGTCTTGTCTGATGGCGTGCAGGTGATTTCAGGAAGCCAGGCTTAAAACGTTCTGCCCGCTATGCCCGCGTTCCAATGAACCAATGAACCAATGAACCAATGAACCAATGAACCAATGAACCAATGAACCAATGAACCAATGAACCAATGAACCAATGAACCAATGAACCAATGAACCAATGAATAAATTGCTTATTATTGCAGGCATAATATGTCTGACGAAGCAATCATAAAACGACTAAAAGTAATTGTACAGGAGCACGGCGGCCAAATGGGCTTGGCCACGGCTATCGGTGTCGACCAGGGTTTTATCAGTAAGGTGGTTAACAAAAAACAGGATATTAGCTACTATCTTATCCGTAAACTCTGTTTTCAACTTAAATACTCACCCGAATGGCTTATTTTGGGTACAGGTGAAAAAAAAATTAACAAACCCGAATCGGCCAAATTGATTACCGAAATACAAATGATGCGTACCGAAGTTGATATTTTGCAGGCCCGAATGCGTGCCTATGAAATGGAGCTGAAGGAGTTACGTGATCATTTACAAGACGAGGGCAGAAAAGCGGTTTAGTAATTCAAAATTAAAAAGTCAAAATTCAAAGGATAAATGACCAGGTTTCGTAATGATGCCTGGTTTTTTTATCGCCCCGGAGTTAGCCCGCGCTTTGGGCGGGTGGTCGTTATTTGCAGTATTTTGCAATAATTGCGGCGGCATCTTTCGATCCAAATTCGGCGGCTTTATTCATATCGGCGCATGCCCCAACCTTATCATTAAGGGCTATTTTGGCAAGGCCGCGTTGCAAATAGGCGCGGGAGTACTTCAAATTAAGTTTTATAGCCTGGTTACAATCGGCAACTGCGCCTGCGGCATCCTTCAGGTTTACCTTGGCAGCGGCGCGGTCGGTATAGGTATCCGCGCTGTTTGGATCGGCTTTTAAGGCAGCTGCAAAATCGTCATTTACACCTTGTGTATCGCCGAGGTAACTTTTGGCTATACCGCTATGGGATAGCGCCCTGGCGTAGGTAGGGTTAAGATAGATACCGTTATGATAATCGTCGGCCGCGCCGGCATAATCTTTTAAAATAAGCCTCAGATCGCCCCTGAATAAGAAAGTCTCTTCGTTTGAAAATATAGAAACTGCCTTGTCAAGGTCTTTCATGGCCGCTTTATAGTTGCCTTGTTTGGTTTCTATATAGCCTCTGTTTTGATAGGGCAAAGCCGCCGCATCAGATATAGAATCTATTTTTAACGAGGTGTTGAAATCGGCCATTGCACCTACGTAATCTTCTTTAGTGGCCTTAACCAAACCGCGTTTAAGTAGTATGGCGGTGTTTTTAGGGTTTTTGGCCAGGCCCGCGTCAAAATCGGCCATGGCGCCGGCCAGATCGCCGCTTGCAGCTTTAGCTTCGCCGCGGTGCAGGTAAAAATTTGAATTGGCCGGGTTTAGGGCGATAGCCGTAGTAAATAATTGCACGCCATTGGCGGTGTATTTATAAAAATTGCTCACATTTCCCAGCCGGGTGTACGCTTCTTCTTTTTTTGGTGCTATAGCTATCAGCTTTTCAAAATCCCTCACAGCGCCAATCCTATCATTCATCTTATCTTTTTCAATTGCCCTGTTTAAATAAGCATACGTATAGTTTGGATTTACCTGGATAGCTTTTGTGTAATCATTTATGGCGGCCACCATATCACCAAGATCGCGATGGGTATCGCCACGTACCAGGTAGGCTTCGTCGCTTTTGCCATCAATGGCTATGGCCAGGGCAAGGTCGGCCATTACACCGGTAGTGTCCTTCATTGCCAATTTTGCTTTACTGCGACTTATATAGCCATTTATGTTTTTAGGATCAATGGCTATCGCAGTATCAGCATCCAGTTTAGCTCCTGAAGGGTTGTTTGCAGATAGTTTTGCATATGACCGGCTTTGATAGGCTTCGGCACTCCTGTTACCTAATGCAATTGATTTGTTAAAGTCATTCATAGCTGCCTCATAATTATTCATATTGCTCTCAACTACACCGCGGTAGAGATATAGTAGGGCAAGTTGGGGATGCTGCGTAATTGATTTGTTAAAATAGTCTAGCGCACCTTTACTGTCGCCCATTTTGCCCTGGGTATTGGCCAGGTAAAGAAAAACATTTTTGAGTTCCGGATTTATCGAGGCTGCCTTTTTATAGTCCTCAATAGCGCCTTTAAAATCCTGGAGTTCGGCTTTGGCATTTGCACGGTATAAAAAAGCTTCAGCGTTTTGAGGATTAATGGTCACTGCGGTTGTATAGTCGGCAACTGCTCCGTTCTGATCGCCGATGCTGGCTTTTGCACCGGCGCGGTACCCATAAACGGCACCTTTTTGGGGATTTAGTTTGATGGCGATATTGTAATCGTCAATGGCGGCAGCAAAATTCCCTTTGTTGTTTTTAGCCAGGCCTCTATATTCATAAATTTCTGCCTTATCCGGCGATAACTGTAAGGCTATCGTGAAATCGGCAATGGCACCTGCATAGTCTTTAAGGTTTGATTTTGCATTGCCCCGATAAAGGAACATTTCGGCCGTTTTGGGGCCTAATGCAATTGCCCGGTTAAAATCGTCAATAGCAGCCTGGTAGTCCTGCACATTGCTTTCGACATTTGCTTTATAAAAATATGCAGTAGTAAAATCGGGCTTAAGTGCAAGGGTTTTAGCATAATCGGCAATGGCCGACTTAAAATCATGAAGGTTGCCATTTGCATTTGCACGATAGAAATAAGCATCGCTGCTTTTATCATTTAATTCGATAGCTCTTGTGAAATTTTGAACAGCTCCTTTATAGTCTTTTTCATTAGCCCTGGCATTTCCGTTTTGGATATAAATGTTTGCTGTTTGAGCAAATGCAGTAACCGGTAAAAGTAGGAGGAATAGGACTTTTTTCATTTAAGAAATGGCTGTTGATCAAATGTCGATAAAAATACCGATATCGGTAGAGCAAAGGCTATACCGAAAGCCAATGTATTGAAATTTAGGCAAAAAAAACAGAGGAATTATACTGTAGAGGAAATTTGGGGCATAATAGCCCCATTTGTACCTGAGTTATTCACCAGGTGATTATATCAAATTAACTGGTGCAGTAACCATTATTATGCCCACAGCAGCAACTTGTTGTTTTAATCTTCCAGTATCTGGCCGCGTTTTTTACCGTAGCTAATTGCAGCAGTACAAATCAGGATGCAAAAAATGAGCCCTGTTTCAATACCGATGTGGGTTAACGGTATGCTGCCTGGGTTTTTTGAAAGTAAAACGCCTGCGTCTGGTAATAGCAACCCAAACAATGGGAAGCAGAAAAACATTCTTAATATTATTAATTTTTCCATAATTATTAACATTTAGTATGATAATGCTAAGGTAGTGATTATTTTGTTATAATTTAAATAAAAAGCAAAACTTAATTGTATTACAAATTAAGCCATGCTTTGTTTGGTTATTTGTTGCTTTTTATGATATTATTTTTGCGGAGGCAATGGCGGGAGATTATGCCGTTAATTTGGTTAACAAACAGAATAAAAAAATACGGGTGAGATGCGCAGTGTTTATTTTCCGCGTGGTGTAAAAATGATAATGCATGCACCGGCCAAGGCTACCAGGGCGCCAATTACATCGTACCTGTCGGGCTTAAAACCGTCAACACGCCAGGCCCATATCAAAGCCATTATGATAAAAATACCGCCATACGCTGCATATACCCGCCCAAAGCCGGCCGATTGCCAGGTTGCTACCACACCATAAGCGGCCAGTATAATACCGCCCAAAATGCCATACCACAGGGGTTTATCCTGTTTTAGCCATTGCCATATTAAATAGCCGCCGCCAATTTCGCATAAACCGGCAACTATAAAAACTACAAGGGAGCGAAGAATGTTCATACCGCAAAATAATAGTTTCAAGGCGGGATTTTAGCGTTGAAAGGAAAATTGTTGTTAAATAACCGAACGTGTGGTTAAAGCAGCAGATTTTGGAACCGGCCACGCAATTTTGTAATTGTACACGTAGTTTTCGATACGGGAATGGCAAAAAATATTAATAACGACAGGTAATAAAACTGAGGATTTTAAAGACGGCAAGGGCCGTTCCCCTTTTTTAGCGGCATCGTACCCCGTTAAAACACCTACTGTGCTGTAGGTTAAAACACGGGGTGCTTACACTTGCATATGCGCGGCCCGCGTGATAGTTTTGGTAAACTATACAATGGAGTCATTTGAATTACAGGTTGATCAACGAACTTACAAGGTTATACAGTCGGCTATCGGGAAAACTACAGTTTTTAGCGTTTTTAGTCATTCTTCATTTCATACCATAACTAAGGTAAGTGCCGATTGCTGGGAAGTGGTTGAGCATCGCTTTGGCAATCATAAAATCCCTTTACAGGTAATAGGCAAAAGTATCGACGATTATTTTGGTTTATAGTTAATAATTATACCTTAATAGTACTTCGGCGATAATTTGGTGATGTTATTTAACTGTATTGAAAAATGTATTTTCTTTTTAATTATATTAAATTGATTTTATTCCAAAAAGTTGTATCTTGTGGTTAGTATACCGACTTATAAACCTAAATTTAATATCCCTGCCTGGTTGCACTGCAAACCAGGCATTTTTATTTGTTGTATCAGCATTTATACGTAAAATCCCCAATTACAAAACCGTAAAATCCGAATGATAAATCCGTATTACCCGTGGTAATTTTAACAAACGGATAGGATACTTTTGAACAATAAGTTATGTAATCAGGGACAATAGCTTAGGGGCAGCCGCCTGCAGTAATGCAGCGGCTGTTTTTTTTGATTAGATTTCACTGATTGCACGAGATTTCACCGATCTGCAGCTAATCATACAACTACTTTAAATCTTAATAAGCTGGCATTTATCTATTTTAAATAAAATGGCTTAGTTTTATAGGAAATAAACCAAAGCATCAACCATGAGTATCCGTATCTCAAAACTCGCTGCATTGGCGGCTGTACTATGCATCGTTTGCCTGAGTTTTTATACTGCCAGCGCGCAAAAAAATAAGTCTTTTAAAGTAATAGCTTTTTATACAGGCCGTAATGACAAGGCTCACATCAGCTTTATGCACGAAGCCAACAAGCGTTTCCCGGAGATGGGAAAAAAATACAATTTCACCTACGATTCTACCAACAATTGGAGTAATATGAACGCTGCTTTCCTGTCCAAATACCAGGTTGTGCTGTTTTTAGATACCCGGCCGGATGACCCTGCTCAGCGCGCCGCGTTTGAACAATATATGAAAAATGGCGGCGGCTGGATGGGTTTCCATTTTTCGGCTTTTGCGCTCACACCTTCAGATTATCCTCAAAACTGGGATTGGTACCATAACGAGTTCTTGGGATCTGGCCAGTATGTGAGTAATACCTGGCACCCAACCCCGGCCATTTTAAGGGTAGAAGACGCTAAACACCCGGTAACCCGCGGTCTGCCGGCCACATTTAAAACGCAGCCTAATGAATGGTACCGGTGGGAGCACGATTTGCGCAAGAACCCGAATATTGAGATTTTGTTGTCTATCGATTCGACCAGTTTTCCGTTAGGTAATGGCCCTAAACAATATGAAATATGGCACAGCGGCTACTACCCGGTAGTATGGACCAATAAAAAATATCGTATGGTTTACTTTAACATGGGCCATAATGATATGGATTATGACGGAGGCACTAACCGTACTTTATCTTACACTTTTGATAACGATACGCAAAACCAGCTGCTTATCAACAGTTTGTTGTGGCTGGGCAGAGGGAAGTAACCCCGGCCCCCTGAAGGGCGAGTTTTACCTTTTCAGGACACCGGTCGCTCAGCATTTTTTTATATTTGTTTTCTGAACATGCCACTGCCTCATGAAGAAACTAAAACTATTGCACCGCCACATCCTCGCGTTGGAAAATAAAGAAGATGTTGATTTAACGGATATGCTTTGGCAGCTTATCTGCTATTCGCCCAAAATGCAGCCGAGGTTACAGCAGCAACAATTGTTAGATGAAGCCGAAAAGTTTACATTGCCGGTTGATGATCCGCATTTTGCAAAATCGATATTAAACTTTAATGGTTTTATTTGGGGCAACGGCAATAAAAAGGTTTTGATAACCCATGGCTGGGGATCAAAGGCCATTGATTTTGATGAGGTGATAACCGGATTAAAAGCGATTGACGATATCCAGATCATTGCCTTTGATGCGCCGGGCAATGGCAGTTCGGAAGGGGAACTATCCAACCTGATATTATTTGCAAAAGCTGCCGAGGCTATTATTAGCCGATATGGCGCACCGGATGTTATAATAGGGCATTCATTGGGGGCCATGGCCAACGTTATAGCCATAAACGAAACTAATATTAAACCGACCCTGCAAATCAGCATCTCCCCATTAATTAAACTAAAAGAAAACTTTAAAGCCACGATGAATGCTGCCGAAGTACCGGTATCGGTACAGGAAAAATTTTTTGAAAGTTTCAGGGAACTTTTTGAACTGGATGCTTCTTATTTCGATATTAACAACAAACACATAAGCGGGGCGCTAAAGCATTGCCTGGCTTTTGACAAGGAAGATAAGGTATCGCCTTATGACTATTTGCAGGAGTTTCTGGCTTTTAACCTGGATATCGTTACGCATGAATATTTTGAACTCGGGCACGAAAGGATTATTAAAGATGCCGTGGTTTTGGGGGACATTTTGGGGCTGGTGAAGGAGATTTAAAAACAACATTTCCTCCACTTGTCATGCTGAGTTGTAAAATTTCGCGAAATTCTGAAGGGGAAATGGCATACAAAAGTCGTTGTCATGCTGAGCCTGTCAAAGCATCGCGGGCAAAGGCCTGTCCGCGCGACCCTTCGACAGGCTCAGGGTGACAGGCCTACGCACCTCGAAAGCACAACATGACAGGGAGGGGAGTAATAAAAAGTTTGTTTCCTGATTCTAACTTCTTAAGTCTCCTCTAAACGATCTCTTTTACCCCCGAATAATACTTCAGCTCAATTAAATCATGCGGCAGTGTTTTACTGTTCCAGCAGGAATGGATGGCCAATGCCGTGCCAACAGCCGTAGCCTGGGCCATGGAGGCGGCGTAAACCTCCAGTTGAGGGTAGGCCAGGGCCAGCAGGTGCATAAACACGCTGTTTTTACTGAACCCGCCATCTACAAAAATTCTTTGCACCGTACAGCCTTGTAGTACGTAGTTAGTTGATATGGTTTGCTGATTAACAATGTCTATCATCAATTGGTGATAGGCTTCAATATCGTCGGCAAAATCATTTAAATCCCGCTGTTCAAAAACCGACTTTTGCAGCTCTCCATCCTGTTTGCTGCTCGTTAACCCACTGTTACGCAGGTTTAGCTTTGCTGCAATCGCCGCATCATAATTTATGGTCCTGTAAATAATAACATCCCGGTTAAAGTGATCTGCTATTCTTTTTACCTGTTGCTCATATTCGTATCCTGTAAACAGTCGTGAAGCTTTTACCGGGCTACCTTTGTATTGCAGGTAGTTAAGGCAGTCGTTTTTTAATTCATCAGCAGTAAGGGGTGTTTGGTTAAATGGGTTTAAACTGATAGACCATGTGCCTGTTGATATGAGTACAAAGGGCATGTTAAAACTTACCAGGTAGGGGATAAGCGCTGCCGAGCTATCATGCAGGCCAACCCCCACACAAAACGTGCTGCCCGGAAACACAGATGGTAAAACACTATCGGCAGGCTTTAGCGGAGCCATTTTAGGTAGTATAGCCTCATCTTTTACCCATTTGTGGTAGTCATTTGCGGCAAAATCCCAAAGGGCAGTATGGCAGCCTATGCTGGTTAAATCGGTAACCATTTGGCCGCTTAACAGGTAGCTCATGTATTGGGGCAAGTGCAGGGCGTACCTGATTTTTTTAAACACCTCCGGTTGCTGGTATTTAAGCCGGTACAATTGCAAACCCGAGTTTAGGTTGCCCAAAACCGGCGAGGCAGTTTCACGTGCAAACCGGGCTTCATCGCCATAGGTTTGGTAAAACTGCCTGCTCAACTCTGGCGGATATAGTTTAAGGTAATTATACAATGGGGTTAGCGGGGTGCCATCTTCATCTACATAAACAAAGCTTGCGCCGTAGGTAGAGAAATTGACCGCTTTTAAATCAAACTCTTTATGCTTAAAAATCTCGCGCAGCGAATCAAATACCGACAGGCGCAGGCTATCGAGGTTTTCGCATGGGTCGCCATCTTCGTCGTGGGTTTCCGTGAAGCGGGCTGTGCGTTCAAAAACTATCTTGTAGTTTTCATCGAACAGGAACAGCTTCTTGTTGGTTTTTCCCACATCAAAAACAGCTATAACGGGTATTTGCGCCATATTATAATCCGGTTGATACAGCTTTTGCCCCGCGTTCTTTAATCAATTGGTTACGTACGGCCTGTGCCCTGTACAAGGCAAGAGGATCCAATGCTCCGCCGGCGCGTAAACGTGCCTCGGCTAATAGCGGGCGTACATCGGTACGGTAAGCATGCTGTAATATTTCCTGTGCTTTAACTACATCATTATCCTGTTGCGCTTGTTTTAGCGCAGTTACATCAACCAATAAGGCCTGTGCATAGGCAATTTTAATGGCTTCTACCGATTGGATCAGATCCTCGATAGGGTCTTTCACATTATGCGAGGCATCAATCATCCAGCCAATCGCGGTCGCGTGGTTCATGCCGCGGGCATCCATGCCTTCTACCAGTTCATTAAATATCAGGAACAGCTGGTATGGATTGATGCTGCCGACGGTAAGGTCATCATCGCCATATTTAGAGTCGTTAAAATGGAAGCCGGCCAGCTTGCCTTCCATCAGCAATAAAGAAACAATTTGCTCAATATTGGTGCTGCCCAAATGGTGCCCCAAATCCACCAGGGTTTGTGCCTTGATGCCTAATTTGGACGACAGGAGGTAGGATTGGCCCCAATCGCCAATAGTAGTTGAATAAAAATTCGGCTCGTAAGGTTTGTACTCCACCCAAACTTTCCAATCGGCTGGCAGGGCTTCGTAAATTTCCTGTAAACTTTCCAGCGTACGTTCAAAAGCGCCACGCATGTTCAGTTGCCCCGGAAAATTTGATCCGTCGGATAACCAAACCGATAAAGCTTTTGAATCCAACTCGACACCATACTTAATAACTTCGATATTGTGGGCAATGGCCTGTTTGCGCACAGCCTTATCTACGTGGTGCAACGAGCCGTATTTATAGCTCAGCTCCTGTGTTGCCTGGTCCTGAAAGGTGTTGGAGTTTACGGCATCAAAATGCAGTCCAAATTGTGCGGCGTGCGCTTTTATAGCATCAGCATTTTTAGGGATATCCCATGGAATGTGCAGCGAAATGGAATTACTGCTGCGGTTTAATGCATGAATTAAACCCACATCTTCAATTTTTTCTTCCAGGCTGCGTGGTTCGCCACCGCCAGAGAAACGGCCGAAACGTGTGCCGCCGGTACCTAAGGCCCAACTTGGTATGGCGATATTAAAATCACCTAATTTTTTCAGGATGGTGTCCAACCCTTTTATATCCTCCGCAACAAAATTAAACTTACGCTGGTGCGCGGCTTGTTGCTGATGGTTAGTTTCTTCGATTATGCTCTTCTCTAATTGCATTGTTATAATGGTTAAGCCCCACCCAAACCCTCCCCTGAAGGGGAGGGCTTAAAAAGGACAATTTAATTCCCCGGTTTTAGCCAAGGTTTATGTTTTCAAGTCTCCCCCTTCAGGTGGAGATTTAGAGGGGGCTGCCTACCTCACAAACGCCATCGCCACACCACCATCAACATTCAACACATTGCCGGTTGATTTGTTGAGCAGGCCGCCGGTAAAGGCGAAGCAGGCATTGGCAATATCTGCTGGTAAAATCACCTCGTTTAATAAGGTACGTTTAGCATAGTAGGCAGGCAGTTCGGCTACGGTGATGCCGTAAGCTTTTGCACGTCCCTCGGCCCAGCCGCCGGCCCAGATGTTACTATCGCTGATAACGGCATCCGGGTTAACCACATTCACGCGAATGTGATCTGCGCCTAACTCGGCAGCGTTTAAGCGGCTCAGGTGTAGTTGGGCTGCCTTGGCAGAACCGTATCCCGCGTTGTTTGGTCCGCTTACTAACGCGTTCTTACTTACAATGTTAATGATATCGCCACCGATAGCTTGCTTTTTCATGGTGGCGACGGCGGCCTGGGTAATAAAGAATTGGCCCTTTACCAACACATCGTACAATAAGTCCCAATCCTTATCGGTATGATCGGCAATAGATTTTGAAATAGACAGGCCGGCGTTGTTAATCACAATATCCACCCCACCAAAAGCCAGGGCGGCAACCGTTAACGCCGAATCAATTTGTTCGCTATTGGTAACATCAAGCACTGCGGTGGCATATGAGTCTTTGCCGTACAGCTTTTTAAATTCTTCGCCAGCACTTTCCAAACGTTCGGCATTCATATCGTTAAGGATCACAACCGCGCCTTCATCAACAAATTTTTTGGCGATAGCCTTGCCTATACCGCCGGCACTGCCTGTTATTAAGGCAATTTTGYCCGATAACGCTTTTGGCTTTGGCATGCGTTGTAGCTTGGCTTCTTCCAACAACCAATATTCAATGTCAAATGCTTCCTGGCGTGGCAGCGACGTATACTCTGATATAGCCTCGGCACCCTTCATTACATTGATGGCGTTGGTATAAAACTCAGCTGCAACACGGGCGGTTTGTTTATCTTTTGAGAAAGAGAATAGACCAACACCCGGATAAAGGATAATTACCGGGTTGGTATCCCTGATAGCGGGGCTGTTTTCGTGCTTGCAGGTGTTGTAATAATCGGTATACATTTGGCGGTAGGCCTCAAACGCAGGTGTCAGGCGCTCCTGTAAAGCTTTAACGTCGCTCAAATCTTCGCCCGGTGCAAGATTCAATACCAGCGGACTAATCTTTGTCCGCAAAAAGTGGTCTGGGCAGCTGGTGCCTAACGGCGCCAAACGATCAAGATCATTCGAGTTGATAAACTCCAGCACGCGGGCATCATCGGTAAAATGCCCAACCATGTGGCGCTCGCTCGAGCAAAAGCCACGCAGGATAGGGGCAATGGCGGCAGCCTGCTTTTTTCGGCCCGCATCGTCCAGGCTTTCAATTTTTTGACCGCCAAAAACGGGGGCTTTTTTGCCATAGTTTTCTTCCAGGTATTCGGCACAGCGCTCAATTACTTCTAATGTGTTAACGTAGCTTTCATAAGCTGTATCGCCCCAGGTAAATAAGCCGTGCGAACCTAACATGATGCCACGGATGCCGGGATTTTCGTCAAGACATTGTTTCAATTGCAAGCCCAGCTCAAAGCCTGGTTTTTTCCACTCTACCCAGCCAATGGTGCCGCCAAAAAGTTCCTGCGTTATTTTTTTACCATCTTTTGCTGCGGCGATAGCAATAGCTGCATCGGGGTGCAGGTGATCGATATGTTTGAAAGGTAAAAAGCCGTGTAACGGAGTGTCAATAGACGGCGCTTTTGATGCCAGGTCATAAATACAGTGATTAAACAGTTCAACCATTTCGTCCTCATGTTCTACGCCACGGTAAACATTTTTAAGGCTACGCAGCCGGTCGACATATAGAGCTGCCAAACCGCTTTTTTTCAATGTTCCAATGTCGCCGCCCGATCCCTTAATCCACATTACTTCAACATCACTGCCGGTTAAAGGGTCTTTGGAGATTACTTTGCACGAAGTATTGCCTCCGCCATAGTTAGTTAATCGCAAATCGGCACCTAATAAGTTGGATCGGTATATTAATAATGCTACCTCGTCGCCGGCAAGCCCGGCTGCTTTAGCATCATCCCACAGGTAGCTTACATGCTTAAATTGTGTTGTTTTGACAGACATATGTATTTTAATTGTTGAATTATTGAGTTAGTGAATTATTGATTTTATTTTAATTGTTGAGTTAATGTTTGCTGATTATTGATAACACCGCATTGCAGCTCAATCAATAATTCAGTCAATCAATAATTCAATAATTATTTTAACGAATTACCGTAGCCCACCACAAGCACCGATAGTATAATTACGGCTATACCGGCAATTACAGTAGCAAATGCTTTTTTGCTAACGCCTTTCCATTCTTTTAGCACCAGGCCCCAGGTGTTGGCTATCAGGATAATGAAGGCCATGTGCAAAATCCATGAACTGGCCCCGTTGCCCATTTTGCTTTCGCCCATACCGTAAAAAAAGAACTGTAAAAACCAGGTAGTGCCGGCCAGTGCCGCAAACAAGTAGTTTTTTAGCAGCGGCGTTTTTTTATCGGTATAATTACCAAACGTTTTGTTGCGGGCGTTTAGCACCATACACCAGATAAAATTGGTAGTTAAACCACCCCACAGTATGATAATGTAGGTTACATTGTTTTGATACAGAAAGTTACCCTGTCCCGGGTGTGCAGCCTGCCAAAGATTGTTTGCGGTATCTGCCATTGATTTTCCCGCTTCGATGCCAAAGTTAAAACAAGCACTTAACACCCCCGATACTACAGCTACGAAGATGCCCAGCCCAAAACGGTAATCTTTATTTTCGTTGGCGATGGTTTTATCTGATGATAGCTCTTTCTCCTTCATCATACCGGCTTTACCGCATATAACAATACCAGCAACACATACCAACACACCTAATAATACAAACTGCCCCCATTGGTTATGTAGCATCATGCTAAACGTATCTTTACCCTCTTTTGGAACCAGGTCATAATATACCGATGGTATTAATGCCCCGAATACCGAACAAAGGCCCAATATAATAGTACTGCCCAGTGATACCCCAAGGTATCGTACACCTAAGCCATAGGTGAGCCCTCCGATGCCCCATAGTAAGCCCATTAAGTAAGTCCACCCGATTACGGATGTGCTGGTATGGCTAATGATATTGGCAAAGCCAGGTATGGTTAACCATGCGGCCAGCGGCGGAACTATGAGCCAGGAAAAAATGCCACCTACTATCCAGTAGCTCTCCCAGGCCCAGCCCTTAATTTTTTTGTAGGGAATATAAAAACTCCCCGATGCGAACCCGCCGATAAAATGGAAAAAGACTCCAAAAATAACTTGCATACTCTTAACTGGTTTAAATTGGTAAAGCTAATGTAGGCAATAGTAATTCGGGAACTGTCATGGACTGTCATGGATTTGAACAGGTATATGGTTCGTGGAACGAGTGTGACTTGATAAGCAAGCTAAGAACGAGCAAAATTTATAAGCGGTTCAATATCACCTTTATCGGCGACTCTTATGGCAGTCAGGTAAAATTTTCTGCTCTGGTCTGCTTTAATTAGGTTTGAACTTCCCCATGAATACACTGGTAGCTTAAAAAGGTGTTCAATTATAATGTCGCCTAATAATCTGGAATGTCTGCCGTTGCCGTTTGCAAAACAGTGAATGCTAACTATTCGATGTTTAAAGCGGATGGCTATTTCGTTTGGTGGATAAATTGCTTTATCTACCCAGAATCTTGTGTCATCTAATAGATTTCTAAGCTCTACGCTTACTTTAAAGTAATCCACTCCCAGGTTTTTATTTGTGTTTCTGAATTTACCTGCCCAGGCCCAGGTGTCACCAAACATACGGTAATGAAGTTCTTTAATAAACCCCTCTGTTAACACTTTATCCGATTTGAATTTCCGGATTAAGGTCCACTCTATAGCTTTTTGAATGTTCAATTGCTCAAACTCATCCAGTTCTGCGCGTGTAGTGATGGTAGTAATGAGCAAACCCTCTTTTTCCTCTTCGTCCAAAGGGGTTTGCCCATCCTGGTATTCAAAATTTATTCCCATAAATATTTGGGCAACTCTTCTTTGATCTCTTCTGTTTTTTCCTGAATAGCTTTTTCTATTCTTTCTCCCGAATTTTCCTGGTCTTCCAATTTCATTGAATTAGATGTTCGCAACACAATCTTTTGGGCAAGCTCCTTAGCTCGTTTTTCAATCATTAATTCGATAGAACCATCCTTGGGTATTATCCCATATACAAATTTCATGTCTAAAGCATCAGCAGCTTCCCGCAACCGGTTTAAACTTATAGTGCCCAGGGCTTCCCGCATTTCCAGGTCATTTGCGCTTTGTGCCGTAATATTTAAACGACTGCCCAATTGTTGTAAAGTCATTTTAAGGGATACCCGCACAGCATTTAACCAGCCTTTTGACGGTATGATAACATTCTCAACCGATTTAAAAACGGTAAGCTTTTTATCCATCTGCTCAATAATCAACTGTTGTTTTCTGTTTTTCATACCCTATACCGCTTTAGTACAAAACAAAATTAAGGCTATAGTTTGAAATAAGCAAGTTTTTTAAAACTATAGACTTAAAAATAAAATTATTTATCAGTGTATAGACTGATTTTTATATAGAAAAGTTATCGTTGCTTAAAAGGTTTCTCAAAAAAATCATCCACCAGTTTGTTAAACTCGTCTTTATGTTCGACGAGTGTAGGGTGGCCCGAGTTGGGTACGATCCACAAATAGGATTTTGGGATATTTTGAGCAATAATTACAGTATGTTCTACCGGGATAAGGTCGTGGTCGCCGCCTATAATAAGCGATGGGCACTTGATTTTGTGTAGTTCGGTTAATTTGATGTGCGGTTGGTCATAATCCAGCATGAATATTTTCCAGTCGTTTTTTTCTTTAGCGGTTTTCCAGACTTCGTTTTTATGTGCAGCGTAGTTTTTCTGCATATCTTTCCATAAACTGGGTATTAACCCGGTTGAATCGGGCCAGAGGTTTGCACCTGTCGACGCCAGTTTTATAACTTTACCAGGATGGCGCATAGCAAGTTCCAGCGCGTTAATACCACCATCGCTCCAGCCAACAACGTAAGCCGAATCGATATGCATCGCATCCAGCAGGGCGGCAAAATCATCGGCCATTTGTTCAAAACTCAACGAGTCGGCTGCATCGGTTGATTTGCCGTGCGCACGGCTATCCACGGCTATAACCTTATATTTTTTTGCAAAATATGGGATGTTGTTTTTAAAAGCGCTCATTTTATCACCGTTGCCATGTATCATCAGTAAGGGTTTGCCACTGCCATAAGTTTCGGTATATAGCTTAATGCCGCGTATGTTGTAATATTTGCCCACAGATGCGTTGTCGCCGTAGGGGATTTGTTTTTCCTGGCTATAACTGGTTTGTACAAAAAAGTTGAAAACGAACACGGTAAACAGTAGCTTTTTAAATGGCATAAATCAAATGGTAATTAGTAAAATATAAATATAAAAAATTAAACATGATATCCATTGCATCTCTTGTCGCTTTGTTATTTGGGTGTTTTTTTGAACCCAAATAACGTTAAAATGTTAACTAATACTACCTTTGCGGAATTTAATTAAACATACATTTAAACTAAGTACACCAAACAATATCTTAATTATGGCATTTATAGTTAAAATATTTAAAGTACCTATATACAAAATTCTTCATGTTTTCCATCTACCTAAAAAGTACGCGTATACTTGTATTTGTTTGTTTTTTCTTCCGTTTGTTTTCAGTTAACAGTTTATACGGACAAGAAAGTGGTGCAACAAAGCCGGTTACAAATCACTTTAAGTTCAAAACAGTTATCATTGATGCCGGCCATGGGGGTAAAGATCCCGGCGCACACGGCGCCACTTCAAAAGAAAAAGATATAGCGCTTAGTATTGCCAAAAAACTGCGCGATTTGGTAAATAACGAAATGCCCGGTGTTAAAACCATCATGACCCGTAGTACAGATACCTTTATTGAATTGCACCGGCGCACCGAAATAGCCAACAGTAACCACGGCAACCTGTTTATTTCTATCCATTGTAATTCATCACCACAAAAAAGAGCCAAAGAGCACGGCACCCTGGTGTTGGTTTACGGTTTTCACCGCAGCCAGGAACAGCGGGAGGCATTGCGGGAGAACGCTTCTATTTTTATTGAAGATGATTATAAGAATAAATATAACGGTTATGGCGATGATAATGTAGTTAATACCATTGTGTTGAATGCTTTTCAGCAAAAGTACCGCAAACAAAGCATTCATTTTGGTGATATGATTATTCACCAGGTAAAGAAAGCAGATGGGCACCATACCTTTGGGGTAAAGGAGCAAGGCGTGCTGGTACTGGCCCAAAGCGGTATGCCTGCAGTGTTAGTTGAAACTGGATTTATCAATAACCCAACTGATGAAGAATACCTGAACTCAAAAGACGGCCAGTTCACCATCGCTACTTCGATTTTAAAAGCGCTTAAGGAGTACAGGGATAGCCTGGAGGGAAGATAACTTTGATGATAAAATCAAATTAAACGCCGGTTATAACCTTATATTATCGCGAAAAATATTTATTTAATAATAGCTGTATTGGCAAAATATAGGCAAATAAAAGCCGTTTCAAATGCTCAATAAACTATTATTACAATATGAAAAAAGTACTGCTTTTAATCCCTGCATTTTTACTGGCTTTTCAAATTTCAAAAGCCCAAACCGAAAAAGGCTCGCAAACATTAGGTGTCAACGTGTCTTTTCATTCTCAAAAATCGAGTAACGTTATCAATGATCCAAATTCTGGATCATCTTATAATTTAAACTCCAAATCGTCATCGTTTGGTATCGGGCCAAGCTACAGTTATTTTATTGCCAACAAGTTAGATATTGGCGTTAACTTAGGTTATGATCATATGAGTAATACGAACAGCCAGGGATCCTCGCCTTACCGTAGCCGTCAATATGATTATAGCGCACAGTTATTTTTAAGAAAATACTTCATGTATACCGATAAGATAGGTTTGCGCGCCGGTCCATATGTGGGTTATGGTAAATATAATACCAAAAACACTTATTCAGATCCTAATCAGGCAAGTGATACTTACAAAAGCGATAATTATTCTGCTGGTGCAAACCTTGCCCTCGTTTATTACCCTTCAAGAAATATTGGGATTTCGGCTTCGTTAGCTAACATAGCTTATCAGCATTCAAAAGGGAATGACGAATCCCCAAACAATTATAGCACTAATACTTTTGACGCCAGCTTTATTAGCAGTAATGTAGGCCTTTCATTATTTTATGTATTTGGCGCTAAGTAAATTACCGCCGTTTTTCCATTCTGTTAATGTATTTAGTACGCCGAAAATATTGTTTACCCCACTAAATTAGTCGTAATTTGTCATCCTAATTTAATAATTAAGTGTTTAAACATTTAATTGCTAAATATTCCAATTCTTTGTATACTTTTGGATCATAAAAAAACAAAATCTCAAGTAAAATGAAAAAAGTCTTTATCCTGTTAGCGTCGGCATTTTTGTATACTGCCGCTTMGGCACAAACAACCTGGACGGTTGACAAAGCACACTCAAATGTTAAGTTTACAGTTACCCACTTACTGGTAAATGATGTTGACGGTACTTTTAAAACTTACGATGCTACTATTGTTGCTGCAAAGCCAGATTTTAGCGATGCTAAAGTTTCGTTTACTGTACAAACAGCATCTGTAAGCACAGATAACGATTATCGTGATAATCACTTAAAATCTGCCGATTTTTTTGATGTTGCAAATAAACCAACAATTGCTTTTACAAGCACAGGTATAACAAAAACTTCTGATAAACATTATGCCGTTACCGGTAACCTTACTTTGGCAGGTGTTACCAAACCAGCTACATTTGATTTATGGTACCGTGGTACCATTCAAAACCCAATGAGCAAAGCCGATGATGCTGGTTTCCAGTTAACAGGCACAATAAAACGTGCTGATTTTGGCTTTGGTAGTAAATTTGGTTCGGCTATGTTAAGCGATGAAGTTACCATTAAAGCTAACGGCGAATTTGCTAAAGCTAAATAATTATAATATTGCTTAAAACGCTAAACGGCGTACCTGGTAAACCGGGTACGCCGTTTGCTTTTTAGTTAGTTTTTGTTGCGCTGGTATTGTACTTTAAGTTGCTGTTTTTGAAGGTAGTAGATAATGATTGTGCAAATGCCAATTGCAACCACAAGTGCGGCACCCGCTATAACGTGTATAAGTGGCACCTTGTAATTGGGGTTTATTAATGATTCGGTAACGTTGGGGATAATAAGCGCGATGAGTGGTAAACAAATAAATAACCGTAGTAGTCCGAGTTTTTTCATAATGATTAATAAATTATGTAAGCCTTTGCTACAGGTGGCCAATTAAATAGGGGCCAGGAGATAAAGGGTTTTAGTGATGGTTTGTAGTGTCAAATATGACAAATTGGTGATTCATAAAAAATACCCATAATGCGGTATTTTAACCGGATTGCTTTCAGGCAAAGCACTACATGTTTTAAGAAAAGGTGTGTTTTGGGGTAAAAGAGGCTTAGTCGGCCAGGAGTTGTTTTAAGGTATCAAACCAGAGCTGGTTTTTTGTGCCGAAAAACCTAAGATCTACAATAAGGTAAACTACTGCAGTATCATCACCTTGTTTGTAGCGCAACCTTAAGGGTTGGCAAAAAAGGCCTTTATTTCTTACTAATGATCTTTTGTAAACATCATCAAATCCAAGATATACTTGTTCAAGCTTGTTTAAGGGGATATTTAGGTAGTTATAGCCATCAATAACCAGGCTTGTTGGGGTCAATATAATTTCACCCTCACGATGGTGGGGGGGCGGAGTTAGCGAAAAAAGGGCTCCGGCTTCATCGATCAACGTAAGTGCCGCGATTTCGTAATCGTAGCTCCACAAGACCTTGCCAATTTGTAAAATTTGCATTGATGTAATGTATAAATAATAATTGATAACTGCAAGTATTACATTTTCGTTAAAATTTGGCGCTGTATAAATTCCTATATTTGAGGTGCGAAAATGTTTTTCGCGTGATAAAAAGTATGGCTACAGAAGTTAAGTGCCCCAGTTGTGGTTTTGGTTTTCCGATAGAGGAGGTGATGGCCGAGGAGTATAAAAAAGAGCTCCGGGTTAAAATGCAAGATTATACCCGCCAAAAGGAGGAGGAATACCGTAAAAAGGACGAGGAGTTTTTGAGTAAAGAGCGCCAGCAAAAAGCCGAGTTTGAACAGCGCCTGAATGCCGAGAAAAAACAGCTGCAACTGGTGTTGGAGGAAAATTTGCGCAAATCCATAAGCCAGGATTATGAAAACCAGGTGCTTATGCTTAAAAATTCGGCGCAGGAGAGCGAAGAGAAATTAAAGCTATCGCGCCAGAAAGAACTTGAATTTTTGCAGCGCGAAAAACAGCTGCAGCAAAAAGAAGAGGAAATGGAGCTTTCATTGCAACGTAAATTGCAGGAGCAACGTAATGAACTGGGCGAGCAGATTAGGCGACAGGAAGCTGAGCGGCATAGCATAAAAGATATTGAATACCAGTTAAAAGTAAAAGAACTGGAAAAACAACTTGACGACCAAAAGAAGCTTGCCGAAGAAATGAAGCGCAAAGCCGAGCAAGGATCGATGCAATTACAAGGCGAAGTGCAGGAACTGATACTGGAAGAATTACTGCGCAACTATTTTCCGTTTGATATAATAAGCGAAGTTGGTAAAGGGGTTCGCGGCGCCGATTGCGTTCAAACCGTTCGTAACCAGTTTGGGCAGGAGTGTGGTAAAATTATTTACGAAAGTAAACGCACAGCCACTTTTGGCGCCGACTGGATTGACAAACTCAAAAAAGACATGCGCAGCGTTGGTGTGGACGTAGCCGTAATTGTTACTCAATGCTACCCTAAAGGCATGGATTGTTTTGGCGAAAAAGATGGCGTTTGGATTTGTAGTTTTGATGAGGTAAAGGCCGTATCCTATATCCTGCGCGATGGTGTTATCAAATTATCAAATCTCATTAAATCGCAGGATAATAAAGGCGATAAAATGCACCTGTTGTATGATTACTTAACCAGCAGCGAGTTTTCTGAACAATGGAAAGCCATTCGGGAAGGTTATATGAGTATGCGTCTTTCTATCCAAAAAGAACGCGACGCGATGGAAAAAATGTGGAAATCGCGCGAGAAGCAGCTGGATAAAGTATTGTTAAACGCCGCGCATATTAAAGGCAGCATTGAAGGTATTGCAGGGGCAGACAGCATTCAGCTAAGCCTTACCGACGATGAGGATACTTTGTTATTGGAGTAGTGCTGGATTTGATGATTTTATAGGATTAGCAGGGTCTTTCAGTATGAGTGGTTACAGACAGGCTCAGAATGTCCGGTAAGCGTTGGTCTATAAATTGTCCAACTTAGGCATTAAATTTATCTGCTCGTTTTCTGATTTTCGGATGATACCTAAGATGATGTTATCAAGTTCATGCACGGATACTGAAATAAAATTGAGCAACTGGTCGTAATCCGTTGCATGGGTATTTTCATCAAGTAGTAAGTCAACCAGGCCAATGAGCCTGGCAACCGGGGTTCGTACCGTGTGGGCCTGGGTCCAGGCTATTTCTTTAAGTTTAATATTTTGTTTTTCGATAGCGTTAACGTGGTTTTTTGTTTGGGTAACATCGCGCTCAATCGAGATCCAATGGGTTGTTCTGCCAGTTGAATCCTTAACAGGTGATACCGATTTACTGCTCCAGAATCGTTCGCCGTTCTTTTTATAATTAATTACCTCAATCTCAAACGCTACCTGCTGATCAAAGGTGGTCAACAAATTGTTTTGAGCGACGCCGGCAACGTTGTTACCCCATAAAACATCGGTTACCATTCCAATTGTTTCCTGCTGGGTATAGCCGGTAATATTGGTAAATGCCTGGTTTACATATACTAATTTTCTTTGCTGATTTTCATTGGCTTCGGCCTCAAAAATCAAAACCGCGTCGGTGGCATATTTTAATACCGATTCGGTAAGGCGCAGCCATTGTTCTTCTTCTTTTTGGCGGGTAACATCCTGCATAGCGCCAATAACACGTATGGGTTTATCGCTTTCATCTCTTATAATTAAAGCCCTGTCAAGTATATGTTTGTACTTGCCATCGGCACATAAAAACCGGTAATCGAGCTGCAGGTGATTGCTTTTGCTTGTAAAAGCCTGGGCAAGGCCTCCGGTAACTTTTTCGGCATCATCAGGGTGAAGCTTGGTGTTCCACCAGTTGGTTACATTGGCAATTTCGCTCAATTTGTACCCGAAAACCTGGTTCATGCCATAATTGTACTGAATAGTATCGCTACTGATATCCCAATCCCAGATGGTATCACTTGTGGCCTGCGCAACGGTTTCGTACCGGTTGTTGCTTTGTTGCAGGCCATTAAAAAGTGCAGGCAAAAGTTTGGCAATAGCCGCACTCAAAACAATTAAGTTTACTGATGCCGCTATCCATGCGCCGAGGGAATATTGGAGCGTTATGCCGTTTGATAAAAGTTTTAACTGAATGCAAGCCGCTACCGAAATGCAAATAAATATGTTCATGTAAACAGTACAAAACGGGTGCTTGCCATGAAATATAAGCAAACAAACAAATGTTATAGCCAATAAATAAAGCAAGCCTGGCCCATACCACCCGAGGTAGTAGAGCAAAAATATGGCAAGCGTATACAGAAACGCAATAAAAAGTGATTTACGGGCCGGGATACTTATACCAGGTAATAATGCCACGACCCCGATAGCAACTACAATAAATGAAACGAAAATGGCAAGTGCGTAAAAATGATTTGAAATACAGACATACCCTCCGGAAATTACGGCAATGATAGCAAGCGGCAAAAAGTACGTCATTATTGCTGCAAATAATTTGTTGCTCCAATAACGCAAACCATGCAGTTGTTCGGTGTTACCTAAACAATTGCGATTAATTATGGCTTTGTAATTCTGCCAGATATTATGCATAGGTAACGTTTAAATAGGGGTATTTTTAGTGATATAAGCGTTATTATGGTTTACAAGATATTGAATTAACGCAAAATCTCAGTAAATAAATGTTGCAACCGTTGATTTTTGTGATATTTACATTTTATTATTACAATAAATGGTAATTTTTCATGTTTTTTAGATCATTTATAATTGATCTTTTGTTTTTTATACCTAAAAATCACCGATTTAATGAAAGATATACTTAAGCGGTACCTGTTTTTGTTGATGATAGTTGTTTGGTTAAGTCCCGCGATAGCGCAGAATGCTGATCAACTGCCAAAATTGTTGATAAGGCTTGACGATATAGGCATGAACCATTCTGTAAATATGGCCGCCGAAAAGATGGCTAAAACCGGCTTGCCTTTTTCCGTTTCGTTACAGTTTGCCTGCCCATGGTACCAGGAAGCCGTTGAGATTTTGAAAAAATATCCGAACGTAAGCGTAGGGGTACACTTAACCTTAACATCTGAGTGGAAAAACTACCGCTGGGGGCCGGTTACCGGGCGAACTGCAGTGCCAAGTTTAGTTGATGAAGTGGGCTATTTCCCGCATTCCATGTCATCGTTCGCCAAAAGCGGATATAAAATGGAGGAAGTAGAAACCGAGCTATCGGCACAAATTGAACGTGCATTAGCCTCGGGGCTTAAAATTACCTATATCGACCCGCACATGGGGATCGCGTTATCGACACCTGAGCTAAGGGCACTAACCGAAAAACTGGCGCACAAATATAAATTAGCCATATCAACCCTAAGTAGCGTTACCTATTTTGGAGAAACCTATATGGAAATGTGGGGCGAGCCGATAGCCACCAAGAAAAAGGTTTTTCTGAATTATGCAAGCACCAAACTTAGCCCCAACAAGACAAACCTGGTGGTTATCCATACAGCCACTGCCAGTCCCGAGATGGACGCGCTGGTGGATATGAATAGCAGCATGATGAACGGTAAAGACGGAAAACCCCTAACCAGCCTTCACCGCCAAACAGAACTAAACATGTTGCTTTCACCGGAATTCAGGGCGATGGAGGGAAAAAAATTTAAAATGATTAATTACGCTCAATTATTAGCCGGTAAAGATATAAGCATACTTAAGGCTGTTGATAATAAATAGGCTTACTTACTTTTTGATAAGGCAATTACGGCTATGCCGCCAATAATTAATGCGCCACCTAAATACGGGGGCCAGTTAACGGTTTTTTGCTTATCAACAGAAACCTGGAGCGGCCCGGCGTCAATCACCTTTTCCTTTTTGGTATAAGTAAAGCTCGTCCAGATGAGCATGATGGCACCTATAACTATAAGGGCTATACCGATGGTTTTGTTCATGGTGGTGATTTTGATGGGTTGCTGTAGTAAGAATAACTATCGGTGTAAATTGTTTGCATGCATATAAAATATAAGCTTTAGTTTTTGTTGACAGCAAACTTTTTATAGCTTAGGTGCTTTATTAAGTCACTATTATTTGCCTTTAGCAAAATTTTAAGCGATAAAAAGTACACAGGAATGCAAGATGATTTGATACTTGAAACCATATCTGTTACCAAAAACTTTTTTGGCGATAAATCAACCGGGGTAAACAATATAACCATATTTGTGCCCAAGGGTAAGATAACCGCGATAGTTGGCGAAAGCGGCAGTGGTAAAACCACGCTCCTTAACTTATTGTTTGGCACCCTACAGCCAGATCATGGCGAGGTTTTTTTTAAGGAAGAAAGGGTATTAAGCCGCGAGCATGGGATACAACATGCCCACAAGGTAATGCGGATGGTTACCCAAAATGGTGTTGATATGAACCCCAAATCGTCTGTTTGGGAAACTGTACGTGATGGAATGCCTCCCGAAGACCGTAGCCATGAAATAAAGTTGGTCACTGAAGCTCTTAATATGCTTAATATTTACCCGCTGAGGGATTACCCTTTTGGCAAACTAAGTGGTGGCGAAAAACAGCGTGTTACTATAGCCAAAGCCCTTATAAGCCGGCCGCAAGTATTGCTGCTTGACGAGCCGTTTAACCAGGTTGACGCCTATTACCGGGAAGCCCTGCAGCACGATATCAGGCAGATTGTGAGGGAGTGGAAGACAACAGTGGTGCTGGTATCTCATGATCCGGCAGAGATACTATCAATGGCAGACGAACTTATTGTAATAAAAGAAGGCGAAATTGTTGAACACGGCCCGCCTGATAAATTATACCACTCGCCTAAATTGCTGTATACTTCGCAAATACTGGCCAGTAGCAGTATGCTTACATCAACCCAGGCTAAAGTTTGCGGCATTAAAAGTAAGCGCAGTATTGTTGTTGTATATGCCGAGCATGTGAAAATTGCAACCATCGGCAAAAGATGGCTCATCAAAATGATCCTATTCAAAGGTTTTTTTGAAGAATTGATCATCGATAATAACGATGTTACCCTCAGAGTAATGAACTACAACAGGGGGAAATATAAAGTAGGCAGCAAGGTGAGCATTAAAATAACCAGGTACTTTGAGTTTGGGAAATGGGAAAATTAGAGTCAAGAATTAAGATTCAAGAAACAAGATAAACATCAATTCTTGGCTCTTAGTTCTTGACTCTAATTCTCGAATGTACTATTCAACCAAAATTGCTTCCTGTTCCACGGCTTTCTCTTTCCTGTACTTGCTCAAATTAATTAGCAGCACGCTTGCTAATATAACCATCAGGCCGGTTACCTGTATCAGGGTAACGCCTTCGTGGGCAAAAAGCACACCTAATATCACGGCGATAACCGGGTTAACGTAAGCGTAAGTGCCAACTTGTGTTGCAGGGCGTACCTGCAATAGCCAAACATAGGCACTAAATGCACCTATGGATCCAAAAATTATTAGATACAACAATGCATACCAGCTATGTGCCGGGATAGCGCTCCAGTTAAGCGACTGAACTTCGTGGTGAAGAAAAGTTGATGGTATAAATACAATGCCTGCAATAATCATTTGCCATGCCGTGTTTACCGCTGCGGAACCTTGGGTATTGTAATGTTTTGAATAAAGCGAGCCCGACGCCCAGCCCAATGTGCCTATAATTAATAAAAGCATTCCCGGCAGCTTTGATGGGCCAGACGCTGGCCCCATCATGCTTTCTATCTGCTCGCTAAACAATAATATTACCCCTGCAAAGCCGATTATAAGGCCAATAATAGTGCTTTTGTTTTTAAAATTGGTGCGCCAGTTTGGTTTATCCAGCAATACAAACCAAATGGGTGGCGATGATACCATAATGGCAACCATAGCACTCGGCAGGGTTTGCTCAACCCATATTACAACGCCGTTACCAATTACCAGCAACAAAAATCCGCTCACCGCCGCATGAATCATATTGCGCTTTACAAAAATCCGCTCGCCTTTAATGGCACTCCAAATAAGCAACAAAGCGCCTGCCGTAAAAAAGCGGAGTACGCCCAGTAAAAACGGGGGGAAGCCATCCACCGCCATCTTTATAAAAAAATAGGTAGAACCCCAAACCAGGTAAACTGTAGCAAAAGCTACAATAACCAATAGGGGCGAAGCAGATTTTTGTGAAGAAGAGGCCATGATATATTTATTTTTCGGGTATAACTAATTGTTGTTGCTCTTTCACGGTTTCGAGCACTATGGTGGTACGCGTGTTCAAAATATGTGGGATTTTGCTAAAGTGCGTACGCATAAGGTGCATCAACGATGCCGAATCATAAGTGCGTACCTTAATAAGGTAACAATCATCGCCGGCTATATGGTGTACCTCCTGTACTTCGGGTATTTTGGCAAGCTCCTGCGTGGTTTTATCAGAGCCTGGTCCGTCGGCCGCTTTCATAAAAATAAAAGCCAGTAATTTTTGCTGTAAGGCAACGGGGTTTATTTTGGTTACATATTGCTGGATAACATTTTTTTGTTCCAGCTTTTTCACCCGTTCCAATATACCCGATGGTGCCATTCCAAGCTCGCGTGCCAGGTCGGCGTTTGATATGCGGGCGTTATCCTGCATCAATCGTAATATCTGCAGGTCTGTTTTGTCCAAAACGATGTCTGTTTCGTTAATCATACGGTAATATTACTAATTGTCAGAATTAAATTCGATAATTAATTGTAAAAATGAATTTAATTCGACAAAAGTGTGGTTTTGGAGGTGTGATAGATAGGGGTTAATAAATGGGGATATTTTATAAAACACAGTCCAATATTATGGTAATGCTCGTTTTATAGAGGTAATTGCAAACCTAAGCTCTTAATTCTGGGTTCTTGATTCTTGGCTCTTCTCGCTGGGGCAAAAAAGCAAACCCCTATCAAACGTATGACAGAGGTCGCTTACAAGGTTAAGGTATAAAAATGAAGGTTTAGGCTTTTTGTTAGTTATTTTAGGCGGAAAGACTTAACAATCTGTCAGATTCTGTTTCATCAAAAACAGTACGCAGATATTTAAGACCACCTTTAGTTATTGCTGTAAGCAACCTGAATTTATTGCCTTGTTCATCAAGAACATAAGCCATTCCGTTATCATTTATCCAATCGAAGAGTACATCCCTGGTAGTGATGCCGCGGTTTTGAGTATGATCATCAATCCACATTAACGAGTTGATAGCCAGATAGGGGTTATCATGCACATCGTTGGTTCTGTGAACACCGATTATTTGTAGGGGCATCGTTAGTTAATTTCAGGGGTTAACGATGTTAAATCTCCGAAATTTAACAGTGGCTGTCAATCCGTGAAAACACTGTATTTGACCCCGTTAAAATACGGGGTCGAAAAGTTGTATCAGGCCTTTGTAATATGAAAATAAATGTTATAGTAGTTAAATTTTAATAACCTTATTGCGCTTATCATCAGGCTGTTTGTGCTTGTCGGGCTTTGGTATATTTTTAACTATAGTAATGAGGGCGCTTGCGATAAGCCCGGTAGCCTTTAAGCCAAAATGTACAAAAGGCTTCATTATTTCCCATGTACTGTGTACGGGTTTTACTTCTGTGTTGCCTTTGCCTATCTGTTTTACGTTAGATGTTGCCATGGTTTTATATTTTATAGATATGACATAACAGGTATAAAAACCTTGCCAGAAATCAGGAAGCCCAATCCATATCGCATAATACAACAAACCAGTTTCCTTTTTTCTTCTCCAGGAAAATATCATAGCCCTGGGCTACAACCAACCCGCCGCGTTTTTCAATGTAGGCAAAGGCCTTGGTCCTATCCTGATTGAAAAATACTGCCGACATCCTGAACATTCCCGCGTTGAAGAAAACCGCTGGCAATTTTTTTCGCTGGTTATACAGTGTATATTCGTAATTATGAGTGAAAGCCAAATTTTTCAATTGTAATAGGCCAGGTTTTTCATCTATGATCACTTCAGGGGCCCAACTATCTACCAGCATATTTTTAACCATATTCTTATCATCCCGATGGCGGCTTTTTGCTTGTTTTTTTAGATAATCTTCCGGTATCCTTATCAAGGTATCTGCAATAAAAACATACAGCCTGGCGGTATCTAACTGTTTTTTTAGCTGTTCGATGTTATCCGTTTCGGATGCGGGAAATTTGTATTTAATTAAGTGTGCTTTTAAAACACTGTCTGAAGGCATAATGTAATTAAAGGCAAGCGTTGTAATCTCGGCTTCGTCTGATGGGACATATAATTTATTAACCAAATGCGGTTTGGGATGCCTGCACGAATCAAAAATCAGTAGTACCAAAATCAATTGCAGTAACTTGTTCATATCGATATGGCTAAGCTGTAACCTTTTTCTTCAACTCAATTACAGTAACTTCGGGCCAGATACCAAGCCTGCCGCTAAAGGCCAGGAAACCAAAGCCCCGGTTTACGTATAAATAACGTTGGTTTTGGTTGGCCAGGCCGGCCCAGTCGAGGTATGTGTATTTAACCGGGCTCCATTTAAAGCCAGGTATCTCCACACCAAATTGCGCACCATGCGTATGGCCGGATAGGGTGAGATGGATATTGGCAGGGTTATACCGCACATGATCTTCCCAGTGGGTAGGGTCGTGCGATAGCAACACCTTAAATGCATCTTTGGGTACACCGCTAAGCGCTTTATTTAAATCGCCCATTTGTATAAAACCACGGCCCCAGTT
Organism: Mucilaginibacter sp. P4_D1; assembly: GCF_056401935.1. Classification (NCBI taxonomy): domain Bacteria; kingdom Pseudomonadati; phylum Bacteroidota; class Sphingobacteriia; order Sphingobacteriales; family Sphingobacteriaceae; genus Mucilaginibacter; species Mucilaginibacter sp. P4_D1. The sequence goes on along the minus strand of NZ_JBFUIJ010000028.1, from coordinate 40,419 downwards.
TTGCACTCCGATGAGCGAGAGCTGCTGGCCATCTTTTTTAATGGTGACATTCTCGTTAAGCAGCAAACGGTAACCCAGAGTTTTATGGTGCTGTTTCAAGGTTTCCAGGTTGGCAGCTTTAGCTTCGGGGCTTTTCCATTCAATATAATCGCCATAGTCATGATTACCCAAAATAGAAAACTGGCCGTAAGGCGCTTTTATCGATCCAAACCTATCTAAATAAGGCTCAATTTCTGTGGCGGCATTATTTACCAGGTCGCCGGTAAAAACAAACAGATCGCTTTTTTGCGCTTTGGCCATATCTATTCCCTTTTGCATGGCCGCTATATTATCAAAACTACCCGAATGGATATCGGATAGTTGGGTTATGGTAAAGCCATCAAAGGCGGCAGGCAAATCATCAAAATAAAGGGTGGCTTTATGTAAGCGATAATCATATTTCCCCTTCAGCATAGCATAAAAAAAAGAGGTAAAGGGTATTGCAGCTACCAGCACGGCTACTTCACTAATGAATTTTCGGCGGGCCGGCAATACTGGTTTATCTTTGACTTGTTTGGTTAGTTTAAATAAGCCTGTCAGTAACCTTCCTATATCGCCCAAAAACAAAACAAGTATAAAAAACAGTTTAGTAATTAAAAAAGTAAGGAACAGGCTCAATATCCATTCATGGAAAGGCCGCATACCGCCAACGGTTTTAAAAGCAGGCAGGCCGATTACGAGTAAAACTGTAACGCCTACCGAAATCAGCAGGTATCCCCATAAAACTATTTTTTGCCAAAGCCGGGAGCGCCAGCCGGCAATTAATGTTTTTAACCCGGAAAACACATACCAGTCAAACAACAAACTAATTGCAGGTATAACCAGGAAAACTTTCAGAAGACCGTTGCCGTGCATAAATAGAAGAAAAAGGAACCTATGAGACGAAGTGTAGGTGATCAAAATTGATGAACCCTAATTTACATAAATTAATGCAATTTCACAAATTCAATGCTTGCAGTAAACAACATCGACCCCGCTTTTATTTGTGGGTAATCAGTACAAATTTACGCGCTTCCTTTTATATTTCAAACTACCCTTTTTTCATGCACAAATAGTTAAAAATATGGCAATAGATACACACTTTTTAGCAATAAATGCACTGTTTATTGATACAAAAACTACAAATATTTACACAAAAATAGACTGAAGTTTTTTTGCGTAAAAATTCAAAAAAGACAGCCAAAAAATTGGGTATCTTAAGTTTTAAAGCCGCCAGGTTCGCCACCACTTCGTCGTTGTTGTTGAGGGGAAATTAAACCAGGCGGCCAAAACAATTTAAAGTGGTTAGCCATACTACCTGTCCAAAAAACATAAAAAAATTATTTGATAAAATATTAGCGCTTTTCAATCGTCATCATACTAAAGGGCGACCGGCTACATGCTATTTGTTAAACAATGTTAAAGCTTTTGAGGAGCAACAATAGATAGGGTTTTTAAGGCGTTTTATAAAAGTTAATCAAATGATTAATTTTTGACTTTAAACAAACACAGCATTAGCAACAAAGAATTATTTTTGAAATATCAATTAAAACAAACAACTACCATGGCAATATTAACAATCCAAATCCCCGACACCGAAGTAACCACGCTATCAACCATTGTTGAGCGCATTGCAGGCAGCATTTTAAAAGTAAACGCCGACGAAGACGTTTATACCAACGATTGCTTACAGAAAGAAGAAGATCATTTTATAAAAAGTAAACTGGCCACATCGTTCCCGTTTAACCATTTATGGAACGATTAAACCCATAACAATTTGATATCCTGTTAATACGCCATAAGGGAAAGCCCAAAGCCGAATGCTTAAAGCCCAAAGCTTTCCCGCAAAAAACAGCGCCGGATTTGAAAAACCCGGCGCTTTTTTTGTTTTTAATAATAATGTGTAATCGCGGCGCTATGTGCCACAATAGGTTTTGATAGTACATTACTCGGTTAAACCGTAAGTTATTATTGAAATGATTTTGCTGCCAGCCTGTTGTTTAGCATCAGAAATACGCATCCGAATAGTAAAAAAGCCACCATCACAAAAAAAGAATTGATAGCCACTTGCTGATAGCCCAGGTTATCGGCATCTACAAAAGGGTAGGGGTAAAAATGGAAAATTGCCCCGCGAATAAGTACATAAACAAGGTATAATAACGGGTACCACAACCAACCCGCAGCCTGCCGCCACGATAGTTTTGTTTTAGGTGCAAAAAACAACCAGAAGGCGACGAAAGCTATAGGGTTAAATACATGGGTAAGTTCGTTGGTTAGTGCAAACAAGCCCTTTAAATGTACAATACTACGTAATACAGTGTTGAAAATTAGGCCCACTATGGTGATGTAGAGCGCTACAGCCGTGATTACACTACCGCTGCCAAAGATTTTTTTAAATGCCGAAACCTTATTTAAAAGAACAGCAATAAGGCAAAGCCCAACCAGTATGTTACTTAGTACCGTAAAAAAACTAATAATTTGCACTACGGCGCCACCAAATGTTCRGCCCTGTTGTACATAGGCGGCTGTGGAGATGTAAAATTGCAAAATGACAGAAAACCAAACGATCAGCGCTAACGATATGGCGTATATGAATGCCGGTTTACTTAGTTTTTGCATAATCATGGGTTCAGTTTTATCGCTTGTTAACGCTGTCTAACATTACTTGTAACGAATGGTTGTTTTTACGCACACTTTCAATTACACCGACATTTGTTTTTACGAACGAGACTAGGTTATCCGAGGGCCCATCGGCCCTGATCACCTTGTTGGCTTTCATGTTACGGAACAATGCCTGCGATGTGCGTATAATTCCCCATGGTAAACCCCACCAGCCCATTAAGGCAGTTGCCGAGGTAGCACGTTGGTTGGCTTGTTGCAGGCATGACGGGCAGGCAATCATGAACTTTTTTTTGTACTGTGTTAGTATAATAAAGCTTTTAACGCTGCCAATTACAATAGCGTTTAGCGGTTGGGCCGTACTGCTGCAAACCGGGCATGGCTGGCTGCGGATAAGCGAGATATAGCTATCAATGGCTAAACTACCCGGAGTAGCAAGCTGCACATTTACGCCGTTCATAATGCCCTCATCGAGCCCGCGGCTTTTTATTTCGGCTTTTAGTATATCTAACGCTTCGGGCCTTAAGCTTGCGGCTTCGGTTATGGCAAGGCGGGTAAGCTTATCATCGCTTAAGTTTTTGTAAGTGGTTTTTAACTGTTCAATATCGGGTTGCATGGCAATAAATGTAAATAAAAGAAATTAATACGCGGCCTGATATTTAATAAGTTCGGAGGCTGATTGAATACCTGCGGGCAGTGAAATATTGCTGCAAAATATTTTTTATTGTGTTATGTTAACAATAAAGCAACCGTAACAGATTGTTGAACGTAAACATGGATAATATGAGGGGTTACGTTAATATACCAAAAACGATAAACTGCATGTTTTGTAAAACATGCGGTGCGCGCCCGGTTATTGAACTGGCGCCAGAAGGGCTTTACGTGGTTAAATGCCCTAACGATGACGGCCATTATCAAACCCGTATGGGTTTAATAGATATTGACGACTGGAACAGGAATAATACGGTTAATGTTGTTCCCGAAACCGAGTTTAATCACCAATATTTGTTTAAGTAATATTTCTGTGATTTGGTCTTAGTGTTATATAAACACATATCTTTAGGTTTTTAAACCAAAAAACTTAAAATGAGCCCTTTACTCAATCTTAATACCCGTAAACCGGGTAAGCTTAAATTAATATGTTTAATTGCCGCCCTTGTGTTACCGGGCTTTTGCTTTGCCCAATCGGGTACCGATGCCGTACCGGTGGTTGATCATATTGCCATCTGCGTAAAAGACCTTAAAAAAAGCGTAGCTTTTTATACCGATGTAATGCACCTGCGCAAGGTAGGTAACCCTTTTAAAGATACTGTGCACCAATGGTACAGCCTGGGCAACGGGGTAAAATTACATGCCATCCAGGGCGACTGCGCCGGCGTACACCCAATAGCCGAGCATTTGTGTTTTTCGGTAGGGTCGGTTCATGAGTTTGCCAAAGTTTTAGACAGTTATAATATTAAATACAGCAACTGGAAAGGTGATAGTAAAGAGCCAACCTTAAGGGCCGACGGCGTGCTGCAACTTTATTTCCAGGATCCGGATGGTTATTGGATCGAGATTAACAGCCCGGCACCGAAGAAGTAAGCTAAGGAGGTTGTACGTTTTACGTGATACGTTTTACGTTTTTGGGTTTATAACAACTACGTATCACGTAAAACGTACAACGTTATCAGTAGTGTAGGTTTTACGTTTTTTGTTCGGCTGTATAAGAGCTACGTATAACGTAAAACGTCACACGTACAACGTTATCAGTATTCCAGCTCCTGGCAATTTATCCCGGCGCCTATCAATAGCCTTTCGATGTAGCGGGGCGAAAGGTTTTCGGCCTCGATGCGTAGTATATTATCGCAGTCTTCCAGGTCGAAATTCCAATGGGCGATAGCCGGAATTTTGGTAAGCAAAGTGGTTACTTTGTTTACCTGCCTTTTTTCTTTAACGCTTGTTGAAAATACCAGGATGTTCATGTTTTAGTATCAAGTAGTTAGTATCAAGTATCAAGATTTTTTGGAGGATGGTTGTGGTAAGTAGTTTCATTTTTGAAACTACTTACCACAACCATTCAACCACTCACTATTCTCCTTTTTCTTCTGTCGATGCAAAATCATCCCATGGGCGGCGTCCAAATCCTCCGTGGCCGTGATGGTCCCAGTTGCACATGCGATCTTTTATTTTCGCTTTGAATTTTTCCTTTTCTTCGGGGCTCATGTTTTTAAAACGTTCTTCCATACGTTTGCGCATCCAGGGCGAGCCTCCGCGGGCCCATCCCGGCTTACTGCCTTTACCAAAACCAAACAGTATTTTGCATAGTATAAATATGCCCATGGCCTGCCAAAAGGTTATTACACCTACATGTAATATAACCGGTAGTAGATTGTTCCATAACTGCATCACCACAAAACTGATGAGCGCCAGGATGGCGGCCGCTCCTATAGGGAACAGTATAAACCGCGCTTTATAAAATGATCTTTTCATTATCTTTTAATGTTTTAAATTCTTTTTAATATTCTGTTATTTCAAGGTATAACTGTTTAAGCCTTTTGCGCAGGTGCAGCACAGCGTAACGCTTGCGCGATACCAGGGTGTTGATGTTTTGGCCGGTGCGGGTAGCTATCTCCTCAAACGGTACATCATCAAGCTCATGCCAAATAAAAACCTGTTTCTGTTCTTCGGGCAGTTCATCCAGCGCCAAAAATAATTCGTCCCAAAACAGGTTGCGCAGGTATTCAGTTTCGGGTGTACTGGTTTCGGCAAACAGGATCGATTTAAAATTATCGGTATCCTCTTCATCGTCGTCGGTAGCCAGCATATCATCCAGCAGGGTTTCTGTCTTTTTTTTATGCTTATCCGTTATTTTGTTGCGGGCCACACGGTACAGCCACGCGCTTGTTTGCTCAATAGGCTCCGAGTTGATAACCGAACTAAACTGGTACCACACATCCTGCAGAATGTCTTCGGCATCGGCATCGTTGTTTACCCGCCGCCTTATAAAACTCAACAGGCTTTTACCATACGCTTTAATGGTATGTATAATATGACTGTTTTTGTCTTCGGGCATTACGGCTGTTATCAATTTATTATTCCTTTAAAGGTACAGACGATTGATGATTGAAAACATTTTAAATTATTTGAAAAAAGATTTTTAGAGGGAACAAGGACTTTTGGACAAAAGAGCAAGGATTTTGGAGAACGGAGTTTTGGAAAAAAGATAGTTTTTGGCTAAACGAAACCGTTCGTGTTCCCTTCCCGTCGGCAGCGGAGTTTCGGGTGAAAGCGGGCAGAACTATGGTGGGCAGTGCAGTGGCAGGGCGTAGCAAGTTCTGCAAAAGGGTGGGGATAGAGCGGGCGAAGCGGGGCAAATAATTGCAGCCCCGGTTCTGGCCGATTTGTCCCGATTAAAATCGGGATGCGGCAAAGAAGCAATACTGCCGACTTGAATTATTCGCTGTTGTTTGTTTTTTTCTGGCGCTCATTATCTCGCTATGCTCGGTCTTGGTTACTTTGTTTCAATACAAAGTAACAGCCCTCCCGCGGCAACTGAGCGGGCCAATGCTGATCGATTAACACTAATTTAAATAGTACCTGAAATATTCGAAGTGCAAAGCCCGCGATTGCCTCTTTCTTCGGCACGTACCCAACCCCAATAAATTATTGCTTAAATTACAAAATCTACCTACTTTCAACCCTTAATGAACAAACGCCCATCTGCTTATAAAATATTGCCCAAATTGCTGGCGCCATTGCTGTTTACAATAGCAACTACTGCCACAGCCCAGGAGTTTGGGGGCAATCCGCCATCCATCAAATGGAAGCAGGTAAATACGCCGGCAGCTAAAGTTATTTTTCCGTACGGCATGGATACCGCGGCGTTTAATGTGGCCAATATTGTGCAGCAAATGAACGGGCTGATAAAACCTACTATAGGTAATAGGCAACGGCAAATTAGCATTGTGTTACAAAACCAAACTACGATATCAAACGCGTATGTAGGTTTGGCGCCCTTCAGGAGCGAGTTTTTTTTAACACCCGAGCAAAATAGCTTTGATATAGGCAGCCTGCCCTGGCAACAGCAACTGGCCATACACGAGTTTAGGCATGTGCAGCAATACAACAATTTCAACGTAGGTTTATCCCGTTTTCTGCACATACTTTTTGGCGAAGGCGGGCAGGCCCTGGGTAACGATCTATCGGTACCCAACTGGTTTTTTGAGGGCGACGCCGTATTTAACGAAACCCACGTAAGCCGGCAGGGCAGGGGGCGCCTGCCATACTTTTTTAATGGTTACCGTGCCTTGTGGGCAGCGGGTAAAAATTACAGCTACATGAAGCTGCGCAACGGATCGTACCGCGATTATACGCCCGATCATTACCCGCTGGGCTATATGCTGGTTTCGTACGGCCGGGATAAATATGGTGCCGACATCTGGAAAAATATCACACATGATGCGGCGGGTTTTTATACGGGTTTATATCCATTTCAAAATGCTGTAAAAAAATATACGGGTACCAGCTTTAAAGCATTTGCAAACCAGGGACTGGATTATTTTAAAGGACAGTTTGCGGCAGATATGCAAAATCAGCCTGCGAAGGCGGTATCACCCAGGCACTTTGATGCCGATAGGGAGTACCCGGCTTTTGTAAACGACAGCACGCTCATATACATGAAGAGCAGTTACGATCATGTGCCGGCCTTTGTAGTTAAAACAGGGGATAGCGAGCGTAAAATAAGTACACGTTCTTACTCGCTCGATAATTATTTTGATTACCGCAACGGTAAGGTAGTTTATGCTACCTATCGCCCCGATGTCCGCTGGGGATACCGTGATTACAGCGAACTGATGCTGTTGGATGTAAATACCGGCCGGGAGCAGCGCATTACCGCAAAGGCTAAATATTTTGCGCCTGCTTTTAATGCCGGGGGCAACAATATTGTAGCGGTGCGGGTTGGTCCGTCGGGAAAAAGTGAACTGCATATTTTGAATGCCGAAGGCAATTTGCTGAAGGTTGTGCCCAACCCGGAAAAGCTGTTTTACACGTATCCTAAGTTTTATAAAAGCGACCAACTGCTTTCGGCAGTGCGCAATCCCGAAGGCAAAATGACCTTGGCTCTGATCGATATAGCCACAGGTGATGCCAAATATTTACTGCCTTTTACTTTTAAGCCGATAGGTTTTACAGCGCTAAAAGGCGATACGGCATACTTTTCGACAGTGGTAGAGCGGCAGGACAGGCTGTTTGCCTTAATGATTGGCGCTAATAAACTTTACGAGTTATTGCCAATGGCTAATGATGCTACGATAGGCAGTTATCAGCCGGCCGTCGCCGATCATAAAATGGCCTGGGTTGGTTTTACCGCAACCGGCTACCAGATAACCGAGGCTAACCGCAAAGAACTGAAATGGATTGATGCGGGCGATTTATATGCCAATAGCAATTTGCCCCTAATGGGGATACATGCGCTTGAAAAAGACAGCTCGGCCAATATGCTGGCACGGGTTGATGATAAACAATTGCCGGTTTCCAAATATTCAAAACTGCATGGCCTGTTCAATTTTCATAGCCTGATCCCCAACATCAGCGACCCTAATTATTCGGTGGCTATCGTGGGCGAAAACGTTTTGAATACATTTCAATCGCAGGTGTCTTTCAATTACAATACCAACGAAGGTTACAAAGAGTTCAGTTTTGATGCCATATATGGCGCGCTGTTCCCGTACCTATCTGCCGGTGCCGATTATACTTTAGATAGGCGTGGCTTTGCCAAAGGCCACTACGTGTATTGGAACGAAACCCAGCTACATGGCGGCTTACAGGTGCCACTCAATTTTTCGCAAGGCAAAAACTTTACCGGCCTCACCATTGGCAGCGACCTGTATTTTAACCGAACCAGTTTCCAGCAGCCCTACGCCACGCAGTATGCCGATAGGAGCTATACCTACCTCAATAACTACATATCGTTTAACAATCAAACCCAAAGGGCCCGCAAAAATATTTACCCGGCCTTTGCGCAAAGCATTAGCGTAAATTATAAAGCTACAATTGCCGGCGCAAGTGCCACACAATTGTTGGCTACAGGCTCGTTTTACTTCCCGGGCCTGGTTACCAATCATAGCTTTGTGGTTAGCCTGGCGCACCAGCAAAAGGGTAAGGATGATGTTATTAGCTTTTCTAACGATTTTCCTTTCAGCAAAGGCTACACTGCCCAAAACCTGGAGGATATGAACAAACTGGGCTTAACCTACCATTTCCCGGTAGCCTATCCCGATGGAGGTTTTGGCAATTTGGTTTACCTGCTGCGCCTGCGCGGGGCTTTGTTTTTTGATTACACCCATGCCACCGCCAATAATTTTTACACCGATGGCAGCAGTTTTAAACAAAATTTCCGCTCAGCCGGCGGAACGCTTTTTTTTGATACCAAATTTTTTAACCAAAACAGCATCTCGTTCGGTATCAGGTACAGCCGTTTACTGGATGAAGATTTTTTTGGGGGAACCGGGAGAAACAGGATAGAGCTGGTATTACCGGTGACGTTTTTTTAGAGGGGGAAGATTGATAATAGTGATATAAGGTAACACAAAGCAGGGCCATGTGCGATTCCCTCCCTCGGGATATTGTGTGTACACAGTTTTTTTACTAAAAGAAAATGTCATTTCGATAGAGCAAGGGAGGGCAAAGAGCGGAAGCGCGAAAGAGAAATCTTATACGCCTTGCATCGCAAAAAGCCTATCGGATTGCAGGGCGTATAAGATTTCTCCTCACCCCACCGCTCAAATCCACCTCCGATTCGTTCGAAATGACACCGTTTTTGTTTATTGATAAGCTTCTAAGATGTGTACGCACAAAGTAGCTCCCGAGGGAGGGAACCGCACTTGCCCGGGCTCATTTAGCTGCAAATAAAGGCGTTATTATGGTATTGTCTTGCCTCTTGATTCTAATTCCCATTCGCCAGTTTAATCAACTTTTTCACCCTTTCAACACCGGTAACATCGGTAGTATATTCATCACCGGGGGCGTCGCTCATCAAAATATGATCGTTATGATATTCCATTTTGCTATGAACGGGTATTCGTGCTGATGAGTGCACCTCGGTTACTTTGGTAAAACGCACCAGGTCGGCAACGTTGGCTTCGTTTACACCGGCGCCGGGCATAATGCTGATGCGGCCGGCAGCCTTTTCTACCAGGTGATTTAAAACGGTAACACCTTCCATCGCTGTGCTTTTACCGCCCGAGGTAAGGATCCTGTCGCAGCCTATTTCAATAATATCTTCCAGCGCCTTATAGTGGTCTTTACACATGTCAAAAGCCCGGTGAAAGGTAACTCCCAGTCCCCATTGTTTGGCAAGGCGCACCATTTCAATACAGCGCTCTTTATCTATGGTACCATCGGCATGCAGGATACCGATAACCACTCCATCGCAGCCAACATCAATACAATAACGAATATCGGCCATCATGATATCATATTCCAGGTTGGTATACAAAAAATCGCCGGCGCGGGGCCTTATCAATACAAAAAGTTTGATATGCAGTAGCTTACGGGCCATTAGTATTTGCCCGTGCGATGGGGTAGTACCGCCTTCTTTCAGGTTTTCGCAAAGCTCAACACGGGTAGCGCCGCCTTCCTGTGCAGCCACAGCCGATGTAACCGAATTAGCGCAAACTTCGAGAGAAACTTTATTGGTCATTTTGAGGTTCGTATTTTCTGGTTCGAGTTTTCTGGTTCGGGGTTCGGGTTGCCGGGTTCGGGATTGTATAGTCATCAACCATTGCGGTTTAAGCTCCCGATCCTCGCACCCCGATCCCCGAACTCCGAACCTCTATTTATAATAGCTTTTACCTGGTATTAATAAATCCTGTTGTTTGGCATCACACACCGCGAACGAGAAACCGCTTTGGATGGCATAGGCACCATATTCGCCCTTTTTATTGATAGCTAAAAAGCCAACCTGTATTTGTTTGGCTGTTTCGGGTTTCTTTTTGATGATGCGGTGCACGGCTTCTTTACAGGCATCCTCGGGCGATAGGCCCTGGCGCATCAGTTCAACTACCAAAAAGCTGCCTACGTTACGTATCACTTCTTCGCCTACACCTGTTGATGTGGCGCCGCCAACTTCATTATCCACATACAATCCCGCGCCAATGATGGGGCTATCGCCTACACGGCCATGCATTTTAAAAGCCATGCCGCTGGTGGTACAACCGCCGGATATATTGCCTTTGGCATCAATAGCCAGCATGCCAATTGTATCGTGGTTGTATTTACCGCCGGGGCGGTTGCTGCCGTTCTCTATATTCATCACCGGGCTGTATTTGGCGGTTTTAAGCCATTCTTTCCAGGCTGCTTCGGCCTTTGGGGTTAATAGCTTTTCCTTCTTCATACCCTGCTCAACGGCAAATTGGGTAGCACCTTCGCCAACCAGCATTACGTGGGGTGTTCTTTCCATCACCATACGCGCAACAGATATAGGGTGCGCTATATTTTCCATCGCCGCAACAGACCCACAGTTGCCCAGCTCATCCATAATACATGAATCCAGCGTAACGTGGCCATCACGATCGGGCGTTCCGGTACGTCCAACGGTGCCGTTGGTTATGTCCAGTTCTTCGGGTACGCGTGCACCCGCTTCAATTGCATCCAGCGCACGGCCGCCTTTTTCGAGGGTTTTCCAGGCCTCCTTGTTGGCTAAAATTCCAAAATCCCAGGTGGATATCACAATAGGGAAATTAGCTTCGGCTTTTAATGAAACGGTTTTTGCTATAGCTGACTTTGAAAGCGCTGCTAAAGAGGCACCTGCAGCTGATATTTTGATGAACTTACGGCGATTGTACATATCGCTAATATAGCTAAAACATGCAAAAAGTAAAGAGCCTCGCCTAAATCCTCGCCAAAGGAAAGCCTCACCTAAATCCTCTCCAAAGGAGAGGACTTTAAAAGAATAGTTTAGTGTGTTTAAAACCAAGATGTTTTATACATCTCGAATCTGTAAATCAAGAACCCTCTCCTTTTGAGAGGGCAGGGTGAGGCTCTTTACTCAAAATCCTGGTGGCAGTTAAAACAATGCCATGCCTTGCTATTTATAAATGGCAGAATTGAAGTTATAACTGATTCAAACTTGCTACGATCTGTTGGCCCAACATTAGTTGACGCACAAAACGGACATATCACGACATCATTGGTTTCTTCATCCAGTTCTATATGGTCAAGCTCGTGCATATCGCCTTCGGCGGCTAATATGGCGCGGCATCGCTCCAGGTCGCGTTCAAATATTTTAAGTTTAATGCCGCCTACAGCCTGGTTGTACAATGGGTTCGCGGTAAGTGTATTTTCGTCGGCGATAAAACAGGGAATACCATTATCTTCCAGCTTGGTACGCACAATGTGCGCCAGCATAACATCATAATAGTTTTCAAATGTTATAATTTTGTCGTCCTGTTCAAGAGCCATAAAGGTGATAATTGAAATAATAGTACAAATGTAACCCCTTTTTTGTTTAATTTGGTGTATGAACCGCATCGACCGCATATCTGCCATTTTGATTCAGCTACAATCGCGCCGGGTAGTTAAGGCCGGTGATATTGCCGAACGCTTCAATATCAGCCTGCGCACGGTTTATCGCGATATTAAAACCCTGGAAGAGGCGGGTATCCCCCTGATAGGCGAAGCCGGTGTGGGTTACTCCATTATGGATGGCTACCGCCTGCCGCCTGTAATGTTTACCCGCGAAGAGGCCACCGCCTTTTTAACGGCCGAAAAGTTTGTAGAAAAACTTACCGATGCCAGTACTAACGCGCAATATCAATCGGCCATGTATAAGGTGCGGGCTATTTTAAAAACATCAGAAAAAGATGCGCTTGAAAACCTGGATGGCAGCATTGAGGTAATGAAAAGCCATAGCCAGCGGCGGGCCGCCGGTACTAATGATCACATTCAAACTATACTGGACAGCATTATTCATAAAAAAGTGCTATGTATTGATTACTTTGCCGCCCACAACCAGGAAAATACGCGGAGAGATATAGAGCCTGTTGGCGTGGTTTACCTGGATGCTTTTTGGCACCTGATAGCCTATTGCCGCCTGCGCAATGATTACCGCGATTTCAGGATCGACCGTATTCGCAAACTGGTGGTTACTGATAATAGCTATAACAGCAGTAAACACCCAACATTAAAAGCCTACATAGCCCAAACTATTAAAGAAAAAGATTTGCAGATGGTGGTGATCAGGGTTGATAAAGAGATTTACAATTACCTGGAGCACCAGAAATATTACAGTGGCTTTATCTCTGAAAAAAATGTGGGCAATAAAATAGAGATGACTTTTTTAACCGCGTTTATTGAAGGCTTTGCCCGCTGGTACATGATGTTTGGCGACCATGCCGAGATCATTAAACCCGATACTCTGAAAGATAGGGTTGCCGAAATTATTACCGCCATTAGCCAGAAAAATTTGCAGGAGTTAAATTCCTACTGACATACTGCTGTCACCGGTCCGTGTTTTATTTGTGCTGTAATCAAAATCTACAACACATGGAAATTAAAACAATCCTTATTTGGGTACTGCTTTTAGCATACGTGATACCCGGCTACATTTTTGGCTTCCAGAAATTATTGGGTCAAAAAGAAAAAGTGCAACAATTTAAAAGCTGGGGCTACCCGCTGTGGTTGATGCATCTGCTTGGCTTTGTTGAAGTGCTGGGCGGCAGCCTGATGCTTTACGGGCCAACCCGTATTTATGGTATGGCGTTGTTCCCGGTAATTTTGGCCGGTGCCGTTTATACACACATCAAATTTCGCGAGCCAAAAAAAGAGGTAATGACGCCCGTTTATGTTGGGCTGCATTTATTGGTCATATTTTTGTTAACCCTATCAATAGCATAATGTTATGAAATACTGGATAACCGTTGTATCAAAAGATCATATTACCCGCGGCGTGGCCGGCGGGTTTATGCAAGCCAATCATGGCAAACAGGGGCCGCTTACCCGTATGGCAACCGGCGATTGGGTAATCATCTATTCGCCTAAGAAGAGTATGGAAGGCGACGAAAAACTCCAGGCCTTTACAGCCATAGGCCAGGTTGCCGCCGATGAGATATATCAATATAAAATGAGCGAAAATTTCAAACCTTTTCGGCGCGATGTTACTTACTATAAATGTAATGAAACACCCATAGTACCCCTGGTAGATAAATTGAGCTTTATGCCCAATAAACAATCATGGGGCTACCCCTTCAGGTTTGGTTTTTTTGAATTGCCCGGGCACGATTTTGAGCYGATAAAAAACCACATGTTAACAAACGAACCAACACCAATAAACAATAAATAAACCACTTCATTATGGAAAAGCTGACGTTAAAAACCGAAATTAAATTTAAAGCCCCTGTCGCTAAAGTTTGGCAAGGCCTTACCGACCCGGCAATGGTAAAAGAATACTTTTTTGGTACCAATTTAGAATCGACCTGGAAGGTAGGGGAGCCCATTAAATTCAGCGGCGAATGGGATGGGCATAAATATGAAGACAAGGGAACTATCCTGGAAATTGAGCCAGGCAAATTTGTTACATACAGCTATTGGAGCAGCATGGCCGGTACCGAAGATAAGCCCGAAAACTATGCTAATATCACTTACAGCCTGGACGAAGAAAACGGCGAAACCACTTTAACTATTATCCAGGATAATATAAAAAACCAGGAAGCCAAAGAGCACTCTGAACAAAACTGGCAGGGTATGTTTGAAGGACTGAAAAAGATGATTGAATGATTTTAAATGTGCAGATTTCAGATGTGCAAATGTCAGATATGCAAATGTCAGATATGCAGATGGAGCCAAAGTTTTACAACGAGCAGTGCAGCTAAATAATCTGCACATCTGAAATCTGCATATCTGCACATTAAATAAACTCTATAATAAATTGACTAAAAGTTAATTATAAACCAGTATAACAAATAGTAATGACATCAATAACAGCAAACGTGCATCTAAAAGGCTTCTTTTTGGAAGGTATTTCGGTACGCACAACAAATCAAAATGGACAGTCGGCAAAGGACATTGGCGAGCTATGGGGCCGGTTTATGGACAACAATGTGCTGCTGCAGATTGAAGACAGGATAACAGACGAGATATACTGCGTATACACGGATTATGAAAGAGATTATACCGGCTTTTACACCGCGGTGTTGGGTTGTAAAGTAAGTTCGCTGGATAACATCCCCGAAGGGCTGATAAGCCTTATAGTACCTGCGGCTGACTATGTGAAATACGTTGCCAAAGGCCGCCTGCCCGATTGCGTGGCCGAAGCCTGGCAAAATATATGGAGTAGTGATTTAGATAGGAAATACATTGCCGATTTTGATGTTTGGGGAACCAAAGCCCAAAACCCGGAAGATGCAGAGGTGGATATTTATGTTGGGGTTGTCTGAATCAGAATTTTTCACCTATTATTTGTTTTTAAGAGGTGTTCAAGAAGGCTACGCCGTTTGCAGGATTTAAGAATTTACAGAATGTATTTTGAATGAATATTGACTTTTGTCATTTTTAGATTGCTTCAGCGCTTCAAACGGTATAGTTTTCCGATGCTTTTCTATCGCTTTTAGAATCCAGAAAATTCTGTAAATCCTTAAATTCTGCAAATTCTGATTCAGACTACCTACTAAAATTCAGGCGTTTACCGGTCTCACCTTCCACCAGGCTTCCGTTGGCGTACACAATATTGCCCGATACCAGGGTATAAGCTATCCGTGAGCGGAAGGTAGTGCCTTCAAAAGGGCTCCAGCCACATTTATATAAAATGTTGGCCTTGTTTACGTTCCAGGGGTTATTCAGGTCAACTAAAGCCAGGTCGGCCCAGTAGCCTTCTCGGATAAAGCCGCGCCTGTCAATCTGGAAACAGGTAGCCACATTATGCGCCATTTTTTCGGCTACTTGCTCAAGTGTAATTTTACCGTGGTGGTAAAGTTCAAGCATGGCCGGCAGCGCGTGTTGCACCAACGGGCCGCCCGAAGGCGCCTGTAAATAAGGCTGTGCTTTTTCTTCGATGGTATGCGGGGCGTGGTCGGTGGCTATCACATCAATACGGCCATCTAAAACAGCCTGCAAAACAGCGTCTCTGTCGCTTTCTTTTTTTACAGCTGGGTTCCACTTAATCAGGTTGCCTTTAGTCTCGTAGTCGGCGTCTGTGAACCACAGGTGGTGTACGCAGGCCTCGGCAGTAATGCGCTTCTCTTTAAGTGGGATGGTATTATCAAAAAGGTGCGTTTCAAGCGCGGTTGAAATATGCAGGATATGCAGGCGTGTATTATGCTTTTTGGCCAACTCCACCGCCAGGGATGATGACAGGTAACAAGCCTCAGCGCTGCGGATCTTCGGATGAAGAGTTATCGGGATATTTTCGCCCAGTAATTGTTTGTAATGGTTAAGGTTGCTTTTAATGGTGGCCTCATCCTCGCAATGTACTGCTATCAGCATAGGCGAACTAGCAAAAAGGTTATCCAAAGTTTGCGGATTATCAACCAGCATGTTGCCTGTTGATGAGCCCATGAAAACCTTAATGCCACAAACGTTGGCCGTATCCGTGCGCAGTACCTGTTCCAGGTTATCGTTAGATGCGCCCATGAAAAATGAGTAATTAGCCAGTGAATTACGCGATGCAATGTCGTATTTATCCTGCAGCAGCTCCTGGGTTAACGTGTTAGGTACCGTATTGGGCATCTCCATAAATGATGTGATACCCCCTGCTACAGCCGCACGCGATTCAGAATGAATATCTGCCTTGTAGGTAAGCCCTGGCTCACGAAAATGCACCTGGTCGTCAATGCAGCCGGGGAAAAGGTAAAGGCCTTCGGCGTTTATAACTTTATCGGCCTGGGCATCAATTTGCGGGTCTATACGGTCAATCAAGCCATCTTTAATCAATACGTCGGCTATCAATTGTTTGTTTTCGTTAACGATGGTTGCTGATTTAATGAGAATGGTAGCCATATAGGATTTCGGATTTGGGATGTTCGAGTTCGGATTTATGTTGGGCAAATTTAGAATTTAGGGGGATATATTCAGGTATCGCCCAAACACTGATTTATATCACCGGTTTTGCAGTTTCCGGCATCTCCGGGAAACTGCCCATGTTTTTATAAATGGCGGTACCATTAGCCTCGCTGTCTTCAATTGCCCAGCTTGCCATGGCGTACATTACCGGCCTTAAACCTTCGCCTGTTGTGCTCAGGCTATAGGTTACGTATGGCGGCACCACTGGCTTTGCTTCCCTGATAACCAGTTTATCGGCTTCCAGCTGCTTCAGGTGCTGGATGAGCATTTTTTCTGTTATGGTAGGTATTGCCTTTTTTAACTCGCTGTAGCGCTTGCTGCCGTTTAGTAGATGAAACACTATAATTGGTTTCCAATAGCCGCCTATACGCTCCATTACATACGTTACCGGGCACTCTTTAAATGCGGCTTGCTTATTTTCCTGTATGGTTGATGTTTCTTTGATCTGGGTCATGCCGATACATACTTTAGGGTAAGTACTTGTATAAAAGTAAGTACAAATATAACTTTGCCCTCAACAAAAACAAAATTATAATCATGAAAATCATCGTAACAGGTTCATTAGGCAATATCAGCAAACCATTAGTAAAACAATTAATTGAGGCAGGCCACCAGGTAACCGTCATCAGCAGCGATAAAAATAAAATTACAGCAATTGAGGCTTTAGGCGCTGCGGCGGCTATTGGCTCATTAGCCGATACCACATTCCTTGCGGATACTTTCACCGGGGCGGATGCAGTTTACGCCATGGTGCCGCCAAACTTCGGTGCCACTAACCTAAGGGAATATATGGGCGACACCGGTAAAAGCTATGCCGAAGCCATCCAAAAATCGGGAGTTAAAAAAGTGGTAGCATTAAGCAGTATTGGCGCGCATTTAAGTGAAGGAACCGGGCCGATAAAAGGAATTCACGATGTGGAAGGTATTTTGAGCGGCTTACCAGGAGTAGCTATCAAATTCATTCGTGCGCCTTTCTTTTATGTGAATTTGCTTAATGATATTCCGGCTATTAAGTACCAGGGAATTTTAGGATCAAACTATCCGGCTGATGCCAGGCTGATATTGGTGCATCCGCGGGATATTGCCGACGCTGTTGCCGAAGAACTACAAGCCGATTTTACCGGCAAAAGTGTACGCTACATTGTGAGCGACGAAAGCACAACCGCCCAGGTAGCAACAGCTTTAGGCAAAGCCATTGGTAAACCCGAATTGCAGTGGACTGGTTTTACCGACGAGCAGGCGCTTCAGGGGATGTTACAGCACGGTTTGCCGCCCGAGATGGCCAAAAACTTTGTAGAAATGGGCACAGCTGTACGTAGCGGAATAATCTGGGAAGATTATGATCTCCATAAACCCACCCAATCGGGCAAGGTAAAACTCGAAGATTTTGCCAGGGAATTTGCCGAAGTTTATAACAGCTAATTGAAATCAAAAAAAAGGCCGCCCTCACAAAAATGAGGGCACTGAAAAAGTCCTTTATAATTTAAGGGCGTGTTGTGCAGTCAAAATAGAGGCTCTGAGAATCGTCTGTACGAAAGTACTCTCCACCACCTATCCGAGTACATCAAAGAAAAAGAGTCTGTTTTCAATATTGAAAACAGACTCTTTTGATAAATAGCCACTTTTTCAGTGCCCTCACAAAAATGAGGGCGGTTTTTTTGGCCAGCCTGAAATATTTTTTACGCAGGTATCTGATAACCCTATGCTAAAAAAAGGCGATTATGTAAAATGGCGTGCGCTCTTTTCGAATAACAATTATAAATTTACCTCCTGTATTGAGCAACCTGAACTACTATAAACTGTATCTTCAGCCTATTATCACAATTTATTACCTATGGAGCAAAAAGTCATTCATATTCAATTTAATCGTGCACTTTTTGCAAGCGGGCAAAAGAGCCTTTGGAAATTTGCAATGCGGAAGTCCTTTAAGCAATATATCTATATGTCGGTAGTTGCGGCCGTATTGACGCTGATAGAATTCGCGCCCGACAATAAAAACCAGTTTTCTGTTAGCAAAACAATCGCCTCGGGATTTATTTTTTATATAACTTTAGTGTGGATAGGTTTGATAGAAAGATGGATAAAACTCCATAAGAGAATTAAAACTATTGGCGACCGCTTTGAAAAAGAAGGGATGGATTGCACCTATATTTTTAACGACGATGGCATTTTTTACGAAGACAAAGAAAAATCCATGAAACTAAGTTGGCAGCTTTTTAAACCTTTTGAAGCTTATAACGATAACATATATATTAAACAGAAGGATACGAGTTCTGTGGTATTTCACCTTAGCCGTCAGGAACTTGGCGATAAGGATTATGATGAGGTTTATGCCTTATTGGAAAAGAAAACAGGGTAGAGTTAAGCATAAAAAAAGCACCCAATCAGTTTGGTTGCGCAACTGGCGATTAGGGAAATCGCTTTTGAAAGTTGATCCTGAAGAAAGGTAGCTCCTAAGGAGCAAAAAGGGTTGAACTATTCGTTTTCTACAAACAGGTAGCCTCTACGAGGCAACTTAAAAGTGTATTGTCTTGTAACGGTTAACCATTTGTAGCTGAAAAAGTTTTTTTCCTGAACTGGTGATTATCCAACCCTTATATACCCAAGAAGAAAATTTTATTTCAGGTTTCTCTTACAAACTTCCCAAAAACTTCAATACCAACGCCCTGTCTGACTTCGATAGTTTGGAGAAATATACTTTAGAAGCCTCCGCTTCGCCACCGTGCCACATAATGGCTTCCGTTACGGATCGTGCACGGCCATCATGTAAATAGTAGCCCGGGCTGTTCACTTTTTCGAATAAACCAAGGCCCCAAAGCGAGGCGGTGCGCCATTCCTGTCCGCCGGCCAAAAAGTCGGGGCGGTTATCGGCAAGGCCGGGACCCATATCATGTATAAGTATATCGGTATATGGGTGTATCACCTGGTTTGATACCGGTGCGAAAGCTACATTTACCCCTGTAGTAAGCGTTTGCCTGTGGCAAACAGCACATTTGGCCGCCTTAAATAATGTTTCTCCTTTTTTGCTGTCGGCATCGGTAACGTTACGGCGGGCCGGCACAGCAAGGGTAGCGGCATAAAACCTAACAGCGTTCAGGGTGCTGTCAGGCAATTCAGGGTCGTCCTTCAGTCCATCATCCTGGGGTTGGCCAAAACTGCTTTCAACCGGGAATATCCTGTTGGTAATACCAATATCCTGGTTATATGCTGCTGCAACCTGCGTTAGTATCGATGCGGTATTGGCTTTCCATCCAAACCTGCCCAGCCGGCGCGATTGCGTGGTAACATCCCAAACGTAGTTGGGTTTGCCTTTTATGCCATCGCCATCTGCATCGTTAGGATCGGCCATGGCAACAATTTCGCTTTCGGGTACGGCCTCCAGCAAGCCCAGGCCAAACATTGGGGGCGCCAGGCGGGGCGAAAGCAGGTAACTGCCGGATATAGCTGTATATAAATTAGTAAGCGTATAAGTGGGCGCCCTTAATTCATAAGTTTCGCCATCGGCAAAACTGTAGGTGGTATAAGTGTAGGCAATGTTTATTTTAGCCTCGGGCACCTGGCCAAATACCGCCTTATCCTGTAATTGCAGGCCATAGTCGGGTACCGGAAGGGGGCCGCCATGGGCATCGGCGCCAGGCAGGCTGATACGCACCAGCAGCGACGAACGCGATTCGCCCGCGGTAGGCAAGCCGATACCATCATTATGATGACATGATATACATGACGTGTTATTAAAAATAGTGCCTAACCCGCTGTTAATAGGTGCAGGCGCGGTAACAAATATTTTGCTGAAAGCTGCGTCGCCAAAGCCATGTACCTTTTGATCATAATCTGACATGCCGGCGAACATGTTACTGAACGCATGCGATGTGATATCAAATACTGTAGTTATCCCGCCCGAAAGGCGCTCGTCATATCCTGTATCAGGAAACTGAGCCGCCTTTTGGCATTGTGATAAAATAAGTACTAATAGTGTTAATACGCCAACTACCTTTAACTTTTTCACTTGTATAATTAGTCTGTAATATTTGCTTCAATGAAAGCGTTTAAGTCAACGCTCAAGGTTGTTTGTAACGTGGCTATAGCGTCTTGTGTAGCCTTGACCTGGCCGCGCTGGTTGTATATGGCTTTTTCAAAAGTTTGGGTTATGGTGCCAAATGAAGCCAATACCGCGTTGTACTGTGTTTTGATTTTGGCATCCAGCGAAGCATTTTTTGCCGCCACTAATGTGCTCAGGCTCGCGGTGCCGCTTGCGCCGTTATAAGTACAGGTATACACATTCAGGATACCCTTGATGTTATTTGTAAAATCGGTAGTGGAGTTATGCGAAAACGACGATTCATCCAGCGTGCTGTCGCGGGCGGCATATGGATCTTCCATTTTACCGGTGCCAACTTCGTTGCAGATATCCGACATTGCACCAACCATCGCCTTAAATAGATCTTTACGGGTTTTGAATACTGCACTTCCTTTTCCTGCCGTGGTTACGGTTGCCGAATAGTTGCCGCTTGCAGCGGCCCAGCTGTCGCGTAACTGGGTAGTGGTATTTACCAGGCTCTGTGTTGTAGAGGCCAGGAAGAGTTGTTCGCGGGCAGTAATATCGGTGGCTTTTCTGGTGCCGCCAACGCCGAATATAATATATTCAATAGCGTGAAAGCCTTTGGCCGTGCCATCAAGCTTATCAATATCGGCTACAGCCAATGATCCCGAACTGGCCAGTAAGCCATCAACATCAAGCTTGTTTAGCGGCCAGCTATCCATTATGGGGTCGTAGTCATTGTCTTCAACCGGGCCAAACAAAAAGCCTTCGCATGCTTCCCATGGCGCGCGGGTGGCTTTCCAGGCATTTTGCGCAGCTAAAAGGTTGGCCGCATTTGGGGTAGCAATTAAAGCCGTAACCGCCGTTTGCAACACCACTGCATTTGCCTGTATCTGTACATAATTGGGGTTTGCAACAACGTTCACAAAATCGTTTATCACCTGGGCTTCCACGTCGGTTGTTACCGGAGTGTTTGTTGTATTGCTTTTGCTGCAGGCGCCCAAACCAAGCGCGGTTATGCAAACTAATGCAAGTAAGTTGTTTTTCATAGGTAAGTTAAATTAGATGGATGATTATTTGATCTGATAGTATTTCTGTTTTGTACTTTTTTAACGGCCGCTCGGCAGGGCCGGTAATTACTTTACCTGCACCGTTAAAAGCGCTGCCATGCAAATCGCATTTATAGCCGTTACCGGTAGGCATTAACTGGTTATCTGCATGAGTACATTTTAAAAGTAAAGCGGTATAGCTGCCATCGGCCTCCTTTTTTAGGCCGATATTATAATACTGGTTTTTAGGTTGGATAAGCTGGAAATTGGTTGTGCCGAAAATGGCAACCGGTACGCTTACCGCATTATTGGCTACGCCTGTTTTGTAAACAGGTAAAGTGGCACAACCAGATAAAGATCCCGTTATCATACCTGCGCCGACAGCTACACACAATGAGCACGACTGTTTAATGAATTTTCTTCTGTGCATATAAAGCCTCATTTAAAATGAATATCCCACGCCCAGGTTTACTAAAGAGTTGCTGGTTTGATATGGCCGAGCTACCGGGCTTGGGTTTATTACCAATGCCGGGTTTTGCACGCCTGTGTGGGCCAGCCTTACGTCGGCCTTTACAACCACGTTGCGTAGCGGCAGATAAGTAAAGCCCGCAACTACAAAATTCTGGTTAAGCGTTTGGTCGGTTATGCCATTTGGCGGAACCCCCGAATTAAGATTAAGCTTTTCATCGCGTACAAACACAATGAGTTGGGCAGGATTAATTTTGCCGTAGTTTTGACGAAAAAGCAAATCGTAACCAATTTCGGCATAAGCGCCATACATACTTTTGGGTGTATTGCTGGCATAGGCCCGGTTAATCTTGTCTGCATCGGGAATAGAGGCGATAGTGCCCAATATTTTAACCGAAACCCCCTGGTTATTATATTGTATATCGCCCTCGCCCATGGCTACGGGTGTGCCAAATATGCCCGAGTTTAAGCCAAGGCTATCGGCCTCAGTTTTCCGGATGCCCACCGTACCACCGTAGTAGCCCGATAACTGCGCTTTAAAGCTGCCCTGGTAATATTGCAAAGCACCGGTTACGGCAAGATTGGTGCCCGTAGCATTACGCCCCTCAAAACGCCCGTCAACTATGCCAGTTCCGTGCGTGAAGCCAGCAGCGCTCAGTCCGTTCATTATCCCCACCGAGTAATTAACGGGCAGGTTATTTAAACGGCCATAAAATCCTATGCCCAATTCGCGCCAGGTAGCCGGAATAACCAATGTTTCTACATAGTTACGTTCGTTACCATTAAAGGTGGTAGGCAGGTGGTTTTCGTTCAGGATGCCTATGCGCGGCAAAAACAAACCGGCCACGATATATTGATTAGGGTTAAGGCTGAACTTTAAATAGGCTTGCTCAATAGTAATTTCGCCTCCGGGCTCGCCGCCGTTAACTTTGGCGTCCTCCAGTTCAAGTTCAGAGAAAAACGAAATCCTATCGCTAAACTTATGGCCCACAAAAAGTACAAAACGTTCCAGGTCAACTTTGGCGGTCCCATGATTGGAGTTGTACTGATAGAAGGCATTTCCGTAGCCACCTATTGAGGTGTTGGTGAGAATAGAGTTTTTTGCAGTATTGTTATTAAGGGAATCTTCTGCTGTTGAATTATTCGGCTGTTGTGCTAACAATGTGCCCGATATAAATAAAGATATTATGAGTAGAGTACAGTTTTTGCCATGCATCGTCGTTGATTCTTTGATGGCAAAACTATATTTTAATTAGACTTAATCCAAATAAAATTTAAAATGATTCTAAATAAGGATATTGGAACGTAAAAAACCGCTGATCAAACTAATTGAACAGATATATTCAAAAAATAAGAGAATAATAATGTAGCTTATCGGGATTCAATCGCGCCACAAATAAGGGAAAAGTAACAACGCGGTTGTAATTACGATAGCGTTAATGGCAAACAGAACGCCGATATCGCCGTAACTTAAGCTTCGCTCCAATCCATCCATTGCTCTTTTGCTTAGGCGGATAAGGATTAATATCACCGGAATAATTACTGGAAAACTTAAAATAGCCATGAGTGTACCGTTATTGCCGGCTTTTGATGCTATGGCCGATATCATGGTAAATACTGTTGAAAAGCTGATGCTACCCATTAACACCGCCAGCAAATAAAACCATACATCGCCAAGTTTATTGGTGAAGAAAACCTGGTATACCAGCAGGGCCAAAAAGCTGATGAGCGTCATCAGCAAAATATTGTATATGGTTTTTGAAAGTATAATGGCTTGCGGGCTGGCAATGGAGTAGTAATACAGTAACCGGCTTTTACTCTCCTGCATAAAGCTTTTGGCAATAGCATTTACCGATGCAAACAACATGATGATCCAGAACAACACATTCCATACCAGCGGATAGGCGGTGGTACCGTTTAAACCGGAGCTTTGATTGAACGAGATGTAGCAAACAAACACGGTAGATACCACATACAGCAAAACCCCGTTAAAAGCATATTTTGACCGCCACTCCAGCAAAATCTCTTTTTTTAACAAATGAATGGTTTCCTGAACAAGCTTCATGCGGCAAAGGTAATAATTTGTAATATGGGATTTTAGCCATTTGTTTGATAGCCCCGATTACTTTAATTTTGATTACAATTAACAAACCAATGCCCATAACTTATTATCGTACCCGCATCGGGATTGTCCGTATTACACAGGATGGTGAATTTATATCAGGCATCTCTATCCGGGATGAGGAATATGAGATAGAGCCGCCAGCTACGCCATTGCTGCAAATAGCTATTGATCAGTTGCAGCAATATTTTGATGGGACCAGGAAAACCTTCGATTTCCCCATTAAGCAACCGGGTACCGATTTTCAGCAGCAGGTTTGGGAATGTTTATTAAATATTGAGTACGGCACCACAACAACTTATCTGCAGCAATCTCAACAAATGAACAACCCTTTGGCCATCAGGGCGATTGCTGCCGCCAACGGAAAAAATCATCTTTGGGTTGTAGTACCTTGCCATCGGGTGATAGGCTCGGATGGGAGTTTAACCGGTTATGCCGGCGGCCTTTGGCGTAAGCAATGGTTGCTGCAACACGAAGCCAATGTTATGGGCGTGGGCCAAACCAGGTTAAACTTTTAATTTATGTGTGCGGGCGCTTAAAAGTTTACTCATTTTTTCGTGCAGCTGAAATGGCTGAAATGGCTTCGACAAAACATCATTCATCCCGGCTGTTAAAGCTTCCTGTTGCTCGTAGCCAAATGAAGCTGCTGATAGTGATATAATAGGTATACTTCGTTTGGGTTCCTCAAAATCAACCCTGATGGTTTTTGCCGTTTCGTAACCATTCAAATCGGGCATATGGGTATCCATCAATATAATGTCATAATGGTTGTTCCTTAGTTTATCAAGCACTTTACGGCCGTTATCAACCATATCCACCTGTACCTGCCAGTCTTTAAGTATTTTAGATAGCATAAACTGGTTTACCATATTATCTTCGGCTACCAACACGCTTACATTTAAAAAGGGGGAAAGTACTTTATCTGGTCTCGCACTGGCCTTTTCAACCGGTTTGGCCGAAATTGTGTACCAGTTATAAAAACTGAAGGTGCTGCCTTCGCCAATTTTGCTGTTTACCGTAAGTTCGCCGCCTTTTAACTCAACCAATCTTTTTACTATAGCAAGCCCAAGCCCGGTGCCCCCGTATTTACTAACCGTATCCTCATCGGCCTGCTCAAATGATTCAAACACCCGGTTAAGCTTATCTTCAGGAATTCCGATGCCGGTATCTTCAACACTATATTTTACCCTCACCTTATCGGTGTGCCTTTGTATAACCGATACCTTTAATTTTACATAACCCCTTTCGGTAAACTTAATGGCGTTGCTGAGCAGGTTCATCAATATCTGGTTTAAACGCAACGAATCAACCATCATATACGGCGGCAACTCAGGATCTATTTCCAATAAAAACTCGATGTCTTTTTCGTCGGCCCTAAATTTCAGCAAGTCGAAAACCGATTTGATAATATCGTTTACGTTATTTGCCGTACGGATAATGTTAAATTTCCCGGCCTCGATTTTAGAAATATCCAACACATCGTTAATAACGCCAAGTAACGATTTTGACGAGGTTTCCAACAAATCAAGCATTCCTCTTTGCTGCTCATCAACATTAGTTTTTAGCAGCATAGTGGTAATGCCAATAATACCGTTAACGGGTGTCCGTAGTTCATGGCTCATATTGGCCAAAAAAGTTTCCTTAACCTTTTTGGTATATTCCGCCTGATCCTTTGATTTGATGAGTTGTTCCTGGTAGCTTTTTTGGGGCGATATATCGCTGATATTGATAAATATCATTTTATTATGGTAAGATGCACGGCATTCGCCCCATATTACCCGTTTATCAAACCGTTCAAACCTGCCTTCAAATACCGCGAAAGGCAGGTTATCTTTAATAATTTCGCCGAGTTTTTTTCTAAATGCCGGCTGATGCTCTGTAATGGCCAGGTTAACTATGCTCTTGCCCAGTAATTCGGCTGGCTTAAAACCCAAAATATTTTCAACTGCCGGGTTAATATTGTCAATCCGCAGGGTTTGCGCATCAACAGAGCAAATGATATCTGCCGAGTTTTTTACAACTATAGAGTAGTTTTGTAATTCCTGGTTTTTGAGTTTGATTTCGGCTTGTGCGCGGGCCAGGTGTACAAATGAATCAACTTTGGCCGATGTTATATACGGATCGAGCGGCTTATACAGGTAATCAACTGCGCCGGTACCCAGGCCTTTAACAGCGTATTTGGTTTCCTTTGATATAGCAGTAACAAAAATTACCATAATATCCCTGGTACGCGGGTTTGATTTAAGCATCTCTACCAATTCAAAGCCATCCATTTCGGGCATTTGCACATCAACCAGTGCTATAGCAATTTGGGTTTCCCAGGCTATTTTGAGCGCTTCATTAGGGGATGTTGTAGAAAATATACGGATGTCATCGCGTTTTAATAAGGCCTCAAGCGCTATTATGTTCTCTTCTCTATCATCAACAATAAGAATATTTACAGGGGTCATGTAATATTGATTAGTGTATGGTGAATTACCTATGTACTTAATAATGTAAAAATTTCGTCTGTATGTAAAATATATTCTGCGGCTCCAATATTAATTGCTGCCGTTGGCATTTCTGTCATTTCCGCATCCTCCGGATGCTGCGCGATGGTTGTAGCGCCGTTATTTCTTAATTTAAGCAATCCTTCCGCGCCATCCTGGTTTGCACCCGATAACAGTATCGCCATGCAACGCTCTTTGTAAATTTCGGCTGCGCTTTCAAAAGTTACATCAATTGATGGCTTTGAAAACCAAACCGATTCCGATACATCAAGTGCAAATGTTCCCTCTTTTTCAATTAAGGTATGGTAATTCGCGGGCGCTATGTAAATAGTATTCTTATTCAGAATATCCTTGTCGGCAATTTCGCGCATTAACATACGGCTGTTTTCTGCAAAGAGTTTTTCAATTTCGCTAAAAAAATTTTTTTTGCGATGAATTACAATAATTACAGTTTTGTTTAGGTTGGGAGCGAGCGTTTTTACTATCTGGAACAATATTTTAAACGAACCAGCAGAGCCGCCGAGTAGCAGTATTTCGGCAGATTTCCAACGTTCGAGCAGGTTTTTATCAGGAGCCAATTTTTTGATAAATATTTTCCTTTGGATTAATCACCTTAAACTTCTTTTTAAAAGTATCTGACCGGATTGTTTCTTTACTCCCCAGGCACAAATAGCCCAATGGGCATAAACTTTTATAAAAAAGTTCCAGGATGTGTTCCTGCAACTCAGTTTCAAAATAGATAAACACGTTACGGCAACTTATAAGCTGAAACTCGTTGAACACTCCATCTGAAACCAGGTTGTGTACGGAAAACAACGTATTTTGTTTCAATTCATTGTGTATTGAAGCTGCGTCGTACAAGATAGTAAAATGATCTGAAATGGAACCCTTTAAACCTGTAAATTGATAATTTTCTGCGTAACTTTTTATATTACGCAGGCTATAGATACCGCGGCGGGCTTCTCTAAGTACTTCGGTGTTAATATCGGTGCCGTAAATGAACGATTTATTGCTCAGGCCGGCCTCGCGCATCAGGATAGCCATTGAATATACTTCCTCGCCGGTTGAACAACCTGCCACCCATATTTTAGAATGCTGATAGGTGGAAAGGTAGGGGATAACCTGGCTGTTTAAGCCTTTGTAAAATGATGGGTCGCGAAACATCTCGGTTACGTTCACCGTTATCTCTTCCAAAAACTCCTGAAAAAAGTCCTGATTGTTGACGAGCGCATGCTTAAGATCATAAAAGCTTAGTTTTTTAAGCTGCATAATCCTGGTGATCCTGCGTTTTAATGAAGCTTTGGTATAGCCCGAAAAATCAAACCCATGCACCTTTTTTACAAGGTCAATAAGCTCGGTTATTTGCGGTGCGGATATGATTACATTAGTATCGGTCATAAATTAGCTTTCCAGCCATAATTGCATCAGCGAAATTAACCTGTCCATATCAACCGGTTTGGTAATATAATCATTGGCACCGGCTGCTATGCACTTTTCGCGGTCGTCTTTCATTGCTTTTGCTGTTAATGCTATTACCGGCAATTTGGCCCATTTGTTTTGCTTACGTATGTATCTTGTGGCTTCGTAACCATCCATTTTGGGCATCATAATATCCATCAAAACAATATCAATGTTCGGGATCTCTTCCAGCTTGGCTATGGCTTCCTCGCCATCGTTGGCAATTTCCACAATAAGGTCATAACTTTGCAGGGCACTGCTCAGGGCAAAAATATTGCGCATATCATCATCAACAATAAGCACCTTTTTACCTTTAATGGCATCCTTGCCTTTAGCCGGCAATTTTGGTTTTGATATTTGCGCCGTTTGGCCGCTGGCCGATGATTCGCTAATTTTATTCAGGAACAGGTTAACCTCGTCAATTAGTCTATCGGCCGATTTATTGGTTTTAACCACCATGGCGTTTGCATATTGCATAAGCCTGTTTACCGATGTTTTATCCAACTCCATGGCTGTATTAACAATTACAGGTAGTGAAATAAAGCGGTCAACTTCCTTGATCTTGTCTAACAGATCCAGGCCCGAAATATCTGGCAGGTTTAAATCAAGTATTACGCATTGGTACTCATTTTCGTGCAGCATTCTGAATGCCGATGCGCCATCAAAAGCCTGGTCTACCGTAATACCCTGGCCCTGCATCATATCTTTTAAAGCCTGGCTTTGGGCCTTGTGGTCTTCAACCAGCAGTATTTGCTTAAACCGGGTGCCGCTTTGCAGCATGATATCTGCAAATAGTTTATCCAATGTTTCGGTATTAATAGGCTTTTTAAGGAAACTGATGGCACCTTCTTTGTGCACACGATTAGCCGCCGCTTCGCCTGCCGACATCAGGTGTACCGGGATATGTATGGTAGCTTCATCAGCCTTCAACTCTTTTAATATCTGCCAGCCATCCTTGCCTGGCAGCATAATGTCAAGTATAACAGCATCGGGTTTTGCCTCCTTTATGGTTTCAACGGCGCGTGTGCCTTCATAAACTATAATAGATTTATAGCCATGATCACGGGCATAATCCTGCAGTATGCCGGCAAAATTTTTATCATCTTCTACAATTACCACTAATGGCTCGTGGTTATCTTCACGGGTTATGGCTTTAGCAGGCTTCAGGAAGTTACTTTCGGCCTTGAAAGTTTGGGCTGTTGGTAAAACCTCGTCATTCACAACCGGTACTATTTTGGCCTCAAGGGGAATCGTCAATATAAATTCACTGCCTATTCCCGGCTCACTGGTCATGCTTATGCTGCCGCCCAATAATATGGCCAGTTCGCGGCTAATGGATAATCCCAATCCCGTGCCGCCATATTTGCGGCTTGTTGAACCATCGGCCTGCTGAAAGGCTTCAAATATAATCCGTTGTTTTTCGGCCGGGATACCTATGCCCGAATCTTTGATAGCAAAGTTGACGGTGTTTTCTTTAAGCCCCGGTTTTACATTGATGGAAATTGAGCCATTCTCTGGCGTAAACTTGAACGCGTTTGAGAGCAGGTTTTTTATCACCTGCTCAACTCTTACCTTATCGGTAAATACGGTTAAAGGCACATTCCCGGCAATGCTGGTGCTATATTTTATTTTTTTGTTGCCCGCTACTTCGTTAAACAACATTTCCATATCGTCAACAATTTCGGATATCCTGATGTCCTCGTTTTGCATATCCAGCTTGCCCGATTCTATTTTGGATAAGTCCAGTATGTCGTTTATCAGTGTAAGTAAATCGTTACCTGCATTGAAAATTACGCTGGCGTATTTAATCTGATCTTCAGACAGGTTGGCCGGCTTATTGTCTTTCAGGATGCGCGCCAGCACCAGGATACTGTTAAGCGGCGTACGCAGTTCGTGGCTCATGTTTGCCAAAAACTCCGATTTGTATTTGCCCGTAGTTTCCAACTCATCAACTTTAAGGTTAATGGCTGCACGTGCTTCTTCAATGGCCTGGTTTTTTTCTTCCAGCAGGCTTGCTTTTTCTTCAAGCTCGGCGTTAATAGTACGTAATTCTTCCTGCTGTACCCGCAATTCTTCTTCTGATGCCTGCAACATTTCTGTTTTATTTACCAATTCTTCATTGGTAACGCGCATTTCTTCTTGCTGCGCTTCCAGTTCTTCGGCTTGTTGCTGAGTTTCTTCAAACAGGTCGTGCATGATGGTGCGGGCCTGGGCGGTATTTACCGCAATGCCAATATCATTGGCTATGGCTAAAATATAACCACGGTCTTTTTCTGCCAATTCGCCGGCAAAGGCCACTTCCATTACGCCTTTTAGCTTTTTGTCAAAAAAGAACGGAATGATAAATGTTTGGGTTAGTAATTCTTTAACTACCGATGAAGACAGCTCCAAGCTATCATTCAACTTGCCTTTTACCACAGCTGCTTTTTCATCGGCAGCCACCTGGCCAAGCCAGCCTTCAGTTAGCTGTACCCGTTTCTTTATTAAATTTGGATTATGGAATGCGTAAGATGCATATAATTCGAGGAGATGCTCCTTATCGTTATATAAATAAAATGTACCTGCGGCTGCTTTGGTATAAGAGCAAACTTCGGCCAATATATTTTGTGATAGCTCTTTTTCGCTTTGCTGCCCCTGCATTTTTTCGTTAAGGGTGCCGGTACCGGTAAGCAGCCAGTTTTTGGCTTCATTTTCGGCAAGTACTACACCCAATTCGGCGTTGGCAACCTTAATTTCTTCTTCTATTTTTTTCTGCTGATCAAATGCTGTTTGAATGTATCTGAACAAAAACAGGATGATAAACAGGAATATTAACGATCCGCAGGCTATCACAGTGACGGCCATTTTTGATGCTTTTGCCGAACTTTGTTTGCGAATGCTAAGAAGTCGGTTTTCGTTTTCTATTACCCTGTTTACAAGCCCCCGTATGTTATCCATGTTTTGTTTGCCATTCAAAAACATGTTATTGGCAACCATAAATTCAAGCCCTTTGCTATCACGGGTATCGATATTCTCTTTAAGTATATTTAGCTGGGTAGTTACAAGGGATGTTAGTGTGTCCAGCCGTTTTAATTGAACCGCATTGTCTTTGGTGAGATTTTTTAGCGTACTAAGGTCCTCGTTGATACGTGGTATTGCATCATGATACGGTTCAAGAAATACTTTTTTATCTGTAGCTCCAAAACCGCGCATGCCGGTTTCTGCATCTATCATATGCTGCAATAAACCGGTAGACGATTTGATAACATTTTGGGTATGCTCAACCCAGGTGTTATCTTCTTCTAACTGGCTGATGCTGTTATAGGATAGTATACCAACCAGTAAAACCAGGATGATTGATGYAGCAAAGCCAGTTAATACCTGCTGACGAAAGGTAAGTTTCAACATTGATAGGGATAATTAAACAAATACAAATATGTTCAAAAAAAAGCTGTTTACGTAAAGTGAACAGCTAATAAACATATAAGGAATATTTTGATTAATTTATACTGTTTCTGCGGGCTTAACAAAGCCTTTAGGCTTGCCGTTAATAGCACCCGCAAGCGCCAAAACCGGGCCCGCAAACAATACGAACCAACCCCACTTAAATTTAATTTGCCTGGTTAAAAGTGAATCGAACTTGCGGAAAGGAATAAAACTAAAAGTGGTTTCTACCTTTACAATGGCGGCAATAAACAGCACGGTTACCAAAATAACCGACGCCCACGCACAGGCCCGCGTAATTTTATACTGGTTTAAAAATGATGAAATAACACCAATAACAGCCACCAGCACAAGTACTATACCGTACGGCTGGTTAAGCTGATAAACATTCCAGTTAAACAAATGGAACGGACGTAACAACGGGCAGTATGTACCGGCAAAAAGCAATACAAAGCCCACAAATGATGAAATTGAACTAAGGCGCATAAGGGAGTATCAAGTAGTAAGTATCAAGTAGCAAGACAGCTGCAGTTATTTAGTATCAAGTCGCAAGTATCAAGTAGTAAGTAGCAAGACAGCTGCAAATAAAAATAGTATCCTCACTCAAATTACTCAATCAAAAATCTTGATACTTGATACTTACTACTTGATACTAAAAGGCTATTGTTTAATTTCCATTTTATCGGCAAAGTGGGCGCAGTAATCGCGCAGGTCTTCAACAATATTTTTTTCGCCGGTGGCGCGTAAAAAGCTGTCGCCCATGGTTTGCAGGGTTTCGTAAAAAAAGCGTTTCATCTCGTCAACGGGCATATCTTTGGTCCACAGGTCAATGCGCAGGGTGTTTTTGTAGCTTTGGTCCCACAGGGCCAGCATAAACGATTTTACCGGCAATGCCTCTTTTGATTGCGAATCGGTTGATTCCCACATGATATTTTCGGGCACGTTATTATCGTCCAGCGTAACGGTGAGCTTTATTTCGGCGGTTT
Source organism: Mucilaginibacter sp. P4_D1 (assembly GCF_056401935.1). Taxonomy (NCBI): domain Bacteria; kingdom Pseudomonadati; phylum Bacteroidota; class Sphingobacteriia; order Sphingobacteriales; family Sphingobacteriaceae; genus Mucilaginibacter; species Mucilaginibacter sp. P4_D1. Next base: position 7,711 of record NZ_JBFUIJ010000028.1, on the reverse strand, counting down.
TCATTTTCTGTTTTATTGAAGTCGCAAAAGTAGGTTATTTTAAGGCGACGGGATTATAATGAGTTTGTAATTTTTGAGGGAACATTATGCTTATCTACCATGTAAATTATGGAAACAGGAGGGCGCGTTTATTTAACCAGGAAAAAGATTACAGCTATCAGGGCTATTACGCACAACTCAATAATCCACAGTTTTTTAAGCTCGGCAAAAAAGTTGCGGAACATCAGATCCATAAAAAACACCACCGCGGCAAATAACAGGAATATCCAACCAATGGTACCGCTCCAGTTTTCTAAAGGGCGACCGGCAATGGCGGCTCCATTTATCCAGATATAAACAGCTACTACCAAAAAAAATGTGGTGGCAAAATTTAACGGGGTAATGCGCAATTTCATGTAATTGACTATCTGTTTGAAGTTTTTAAAATCGGTTAACGTTTTTTTCGGGACGATGATGACCTGGTTTTTCCGCCGGCTGCTTTATAGGCTTTGCCATATTTTACTTTGTTCTTGGCCTCGTCGAACTTTTTATGCTGATTGAGGGTTTTCTTTTCGTGGAAAGCGCCTTTAAAATCCGGGTCGTCTTTACGCTTTTGCATATCAATTTCCTTCGCAATTTCCTGGCGCTCATCGTAGCCGGTTTCCTCAATAAAAACATCACCCGGAATGGCCGAAACCGGGATGGTTTGTTTAATGAGTTTTTCTATCTTCTTAAGGTAATACTCCTCGGCAGGGCCGCAAAACGTAATGGCCTCGCCGGATTGCAGGGCCCGGCCCGTGCGGCCTATTCGGTGTACATAATCTTCTATTACAACAGGTACATCAAAATTAATAACATGGCTTACATCACTAACATCGATACCGCGCGATGCTACATCGGTTGCTACCAGTATTTTAACCTCGTCGTTTTTAAAAGAGTTAATAGAGTTGATACGGGTGTTTTGCCCTTTATTGGCATGTAGCACCTTAACCCCTCCCTCGCCAAATTTGCGCAGCAGGAATTTGTAAACATCATCGGCAACAACACGGGTTTTGCAAAATATCATCAGCTTGGTAATCTCCCCTTCGGCCTCCAATAGTTTTTTTAACAGGTGAATTTTGGTTTTAACATTGGGTACATAATACAGCTGTTGGTTAACCGTTTGCGCCGGTGTTGCCTGTGGGGTAACTTCAATAATGGTTGGATACTCCAGGAAATTATTGGATAACTCATGAATTTTATCGCTCATAGTGGCCGAAAAAAGCAGGTTTTGCCTTTTTACCGGTACCACTTCAAGCAAGCGGTTAATCTGGGGCATAAAGCCCATATCCATCATTTTATCGGCCTCGTCAAGCACCAGTACCTGCAGGGTTTTGGTAACTATATGGCCTGCCAGGTATAAATCCATAAAGCGGCCGGGAGTGGCTACAATGATATCTACACCTTTATTAAGGTTTTCTATTTGTGTTTTTGGGCCCAGGCCACCGTATAGTACTACAACCCGCAGGTCGGTATTGGAGGCAAAGGTTTTAACGTTTTCCTCAATCTGCATAGCCAGTTCGCGCGTTGGCGAAATAATGAGCGCGCGCGGGGCCTCGCCCTGGGCATATTTAAGCTTCATGATTATGGGCAAAACATAAGCGGCCGTTTTACCGGTACCCGTTTGCGCTATGCCCATTACATCCTGCCCGTTCATGATAGGAGGGATGGCTTTTTGCTGTATAGGCGTAGCTTCGGTATAACCGGCATCGGCAATGGCATTTAAAATTTGCCGGTTAAAATTAAATTCTTCAAAAGATACACCCATGCCGCAAAGATAGGCTTTTTGTTGATTAGGGCTATTGTTTGTTATATTGCGCTAACCTTTAGTATCACTTTTACGTTTAAAGCCGTAATAAAGGATGCATGAGACGTTAACCATATGCAGTACTTTACCTTATCTGTGTTATTGCCTGGTGGTTATATCCCATTGCTTTCGTTTTTACACCTATTAAAATTCAGCAATGAAAAAACACTTATTTACACTTTTATTTATTGTGGCGGCGTCTTTTGCCGCAAACGCTCAAATTGGTACCGGCCGGTATTACACCGGCGGTAGCCTTAATTACAATTACGATGGGTATGGCTACACAAACACCTATTCGTTCGCGGCCGGAACTACGGTTTATACCAATCATAGTATATCTAACCTGCAAATTAACCCCGATTTTGGGATGTTCCTGTCAAAAAACTGGACTATTGGCATCCAGCCCGGTTACTCGCGTACGGGCGGAACCGAAACATCTGTTTACACCGCATTAGCAGGTACCGGTACCACCAGTTACAGGTATGATCATAAATACCACACCGAAGCGCTTTCGTTAGGTATCCATTTCAGGTACTATTGCATGCTGAATGACAGGATTGGCATATTCCCGCAGTTTGGCGTTACCGAGGCCAATGATATCAACAACTTTAATTCGGGCTCGATAAGTATTGGCGGTAACCCCAATATCGTGTTTTTTGCCACAAAAAAGCTGGCCGTAAATCTTGGCTTTGGTAACATACTGTATACCCATGATTATCAAACCAAAGCTAATTCATTCAACATTGGGCTGAATACCAATATTGGTTTTGGTGTAAATTATTATTGGGGGAAACAGTAGGGCTGGGTTGAAGGTTAGTATGAAGCCCGGAGTCGAAACTCTTAAGTTGTGTCTGCCCTAAGCGAAGTTAAAGGTGGGGCAGACATTAATAAGCAAAGGGCAGTAGATACAGATATTTAGCCCTTCCACTCGAACCCCGCACCTCGCACCCCGTCCCCAGACCCCATTGTAAAAATCTTATATCAGTAAATAAATACTTTGGCAATTCATCCTGTGTTCATAAAAAATGCTTTTTTTAGTAGCTTGAATAATTATTTCAGTATTTTTAGTTAATGCGGCCAATCCGGATAGTTTTTATAGCCTTTGTTTTATTATGCCCCTTGTTTGTTTTGGCGCAGTCCGCTACTATCACCGGTAAGGTAGTGCATGGCGAAAGTAAATCGCCATTGGCCAATGCCAGCGTGTTTTTAAATAACGCTACTTACGGTACCTCAACCGCCGAAGATGGCACATTTACCCTATCGGGTGTCAAGCCTGGCCAGTATGAATTAATTGTTACCGTAGTGGGGTACGAAGACTATGCACAAACAGTGCAGGTAGGTAACGTGCCTTTAAAACTCAATATATCGCTCACCCAAAAAGTACTCATGCTGCGCGAAGTGGTAATAAGCAGTAATGCCGATTGGAAAAAAAACTATGAGCAGTTCAGGAGGGAGTTTATAGGTACAACCGAAAACTCTAAATTATGTAAGGTGCTTAACCCGCGCGTTCTTAACCTTAATTACCACCGTAGCAAGCAGCGGCTGGAGGCGGATGCCGACGAGTTTTTAGTGGTTGAGAACAGGGCGTTGGGCTATCGCACCAAATATTTATTGAAAAACTACGTAAGCGATGCTATTGAGCATACCATACAATACTCAGGCAGGGCCTTGTTTGAAAACCTGCCGGGATCGGCTGAACAAAAAAAGGTTTGGAAACACAAACGCGAGGAGGCTTACTACGGCTCGCCCCAGCATTTTTTCAGGTCATTATATAAAGATAAGCTAAAGGAGGAAGGGTTCGAAGCCCATGACTTTACCCGGGCCCTGAACCGCGAACGACCACCCGAAGAACTGATACAGCAAAAAATAAAAAGGTATAAAGAAACCAACCGCGACTCGGTTATGCACTGGTATAAACTCAGCAACCTTACCAAATGGAGCGATGAAAATGTGGTGAAGATTCCATATCAGTCAATGGAGATTTTGCGCAGCACACCCGAGGCTGGAATTTATGCCATCGCCTTTCCGCATTTTTTGTACGTAGTATATACCAAAAAGCATGAGCTTACCGAATTTAAAGATGTATACCGCCCGCTGGATATGGAAAACTTTGAAACCAGTATAATCACCCTGTATGGTAGTTATGCTTTGTTTGATAACAACGGCACCGTAATATCAAACCCGGCCCCGCTTTACGAAGGCACCTGGTCAAAAGCCAAACTATGCGATTTACTGCCCGTTGATTACGAGCCGGGGGACTAAGCTTCGCTGTCATTAGTCATTGTCGCTTCGCTTGTCATCAGTCATGGGGCATTTCGGTTCGCTGTCATTGGTCATGGGTAGATTTATTAAAAAAAATAAAACAATAGTTGCCAATCAAACTTGGCCTTCAATGACCAATGACCAATGACCAATGACCAATGACCAATGACCAATGACCAATGACCAATGACCAATGACCTAATAAACCACTTTTCCTTTATCCAGCGTTAACACCTTATTAACACTATTTGGGATTTCATGCTGATAGTGGGTTACGTATATCATGGTTACGTTGCTTAGTTTGCAAATGGTATCTATGATGTTTTTAAAATGAAGCTGCTGGTGGTCATCCATGCCCTGGCAGGGTTCATCAAAAATAAGTAGTGAAGGGTTTTTTACTAATGCACGGGCAAGTAAACATAAACGTTGTGCACTTGCGGGTATATTTTTTAAAAGCGTTCGGGCATATTGCTCTATTTCAAGCGTTTTCATCCATTGTAGGGCTATGGCCGCCATTTGTTTGTTGCTTGGTCTGAATAATCCAAGGGTATCGTAGTACCCCGATTCAACTACCTGCAAACAGCTGTTATCGGTAGGGAAATATTGATGCAACTCTGGCGATACAAAGCCTATTTTCTTTTTAATATCCCAGATGCTTTCTCCGGTTCCGCGTTTTTTATCAAATAAAATAATGTGGTTGGCGTAGGCTTGCGGATTATCACCATTTATTAAGCTGAGTAGTGTTGATTTGCCCGCGCCGTTTGGGCCAAGCAGCGCCCAACGGTCGCCTGTTTTAATTTCCCAGTTCACATCATCCAGTACTACCTTATCGGCGTATTGGATGTGCACCTTTTCCATTTTAACAATATGGTTGTAGGTTACCCGCGGTTTATCTGGGTTTAAAAGTATGTTAAGTGCCGTTATATCAATGCTGTCGGCAACATCGGCCATAAACTCTTCCGGCCTAAAATCGATCCTGGTAGTTTCATGAATAATTGCCCCGTTTTGCAATACGGCTACATGGGTAATTCCTTCCGGAATTTCATGGGCGGGTGTGGCAATAATTAAATTGATGCCAGATGCGGTAATTTGGCTGATAATGCCATTAAACTCCTGTCTTGTTTTTACGTCAAGGCCGGTTAACGGATTGTCGAGTAATAATAATACAGGGTTTTTAAGTAAGGCAGCGGCTAACATCAGGCGTTTTGTCTCGCCGTTTGATAGTTTTATTAATTGCTTATCCTGTAGATAATTGAGGTTCAATAAAAGCATTACCTTATATAAGGTCCAATATCCGTCAACCGTTTCGCTGGCAATGTTGTTTAGGTAATTATTAACGGTTAGGGCATCCTCCGAATCGGACGAGTTATAACGCTGCTGATAGTAAAAGTCGGAGGTATTTGATAGATTACGGAAGTGATGCCTGGGCTCAACAATGGCAACCAGCTTTGTTTTAATGCTAATGCCATTTGTAACCAGGCTTTCGTCATCATGTGCGCTTTCAAAGTGATAAGCGATGGAGCCGCCTGTTATATTAAAGCGGCCCGCAATGGTTTGTAATAAGGCACTTTTGCCCGAGCCGCTTGATCCTACAAGTGCCCAGTTTTCGCCTTTGTTTATTTTAAATGTAAGATCTCTGAACAGTGTGCTGTTTAAAAATCTTACGGTGGCATTATTTATAGAAAAAATAGCTTTACTCATGGCTGCTTTTATAGCGGGCAAAATTAACCATCTGCCCGAAAAAGCACTTAAGTATGGTGATAATTATTATGAGTAATTGTTAAGCTTAGGCAGTTTTCTTAAGACTTTGGTTAGGTGCAATATTGGCGTTGCTCTTGTTTAGCCTGTTCCAGCCTTCTATATTTACCATTTCGCCTTTAACAAAATTATTGCATTTTTTATTTGGACAGGCAACAATCCAATTTTTTTTTGATTGTTCAACTTGAGGCCTTGTGCCACATTTAATGCAATTTTCGCATTGAATGTTTGATTGTATTTGAAAAGTCATGATAATATATAGTTATAAATAGATAATTCAAAATTATGATAATGTTGCGGGACCACCAAAAATTTAGCAAAAACCTGCACTATAAGTATGTTAATACTTAATGTTTGTTGTAGCCGAAATGTTGTTGACGCTTTCTTCTCAAGATAATATCCACAATAAACGTTCCGTTTTTTAAATTGTTTGTTGATTAGTACATATTTGATGGGTTAACAGATAAATAAAAAGCGTGTTGTGGATTGCTCCTTCAATTAAAGGCAATTATTGGGTGTTTATCCAATTAATATATAGCCGGATATGTCGAACCAGGCGTATGGTTTACTATACATTTTGAGTTAAATTTAGGCATTTGGAAACTGCGGGGTAATAAAACGCTGTACGCAAAAAAAGGCCTGATTCTTGCGCTGGCTAAACCGCGACGGCAAAATGCGGTCACTACACTTCATCAACTCAAAATATTATTATGAAAAAGATTCATTTGCTGCTGATCGCACTGGCCATGCTTACTTTAAATAGTTGCTCGGTTATTACGGGCATATTTAAGGCCGGCGCTATAGTGGGCATTATTGCTGTTATTGTTGTTATTTTGGTTATCGTTTGGCTAATTTCATTATTCAGGAAGTAATATGTTGATATTTCGTATAGAGATATTTATTAATTATTTAATTAAACAATTTAATTTTTAATGAGTTGTAATTGTATAAAAACATAATTTATCATGGAAAATACACAAGCAACAGCAGAAGTTTTAAATGACCTGGTTCAGATTAACAACGACAGGATAAAGGGTTATGAACGAGCCCTTAAAGAATTAAAAGATGGCGAAACTGATTTAAGGATGCTTTTTTTAAGCTTAATTGATGCAAGCAACCGTTATAAGAATGAATTGGGAAAAGAGGTTGAAGTTTTAGGAAAAGATATTGATACAGGTACTTCAACCGGTGGTAAAATACATCGCGCCTGGCTCGACGTGAAGGCCGCTTTTACCGCCCATGACACGCACGATATTTTAGAAGAATGTGAGTTTGGCGAAGACGCTATTGTAAAAGCTTACCGCGACGCGTTGGCCGAAGAATATATACCCGGATTTTTACGTGACCTGGTAACCAGGCAACATGACGAAATTTTGGATGCCCATGACGAAATAAAAGCATTACGCGATAGTGTTCATTAATCAAGTAGCAAGTAATTAGTATCAAGACTGATGTTTCCCAGATAAAAAAATCTTGATACCTGATACTTACGACTTGATACTATAAAAAAACGCCTTCGAAAATCGGAGGCGTTTTTTTAGAAATCTAAAAAAAGTAAGATTACATTTTTTTAGCAGTGTCTTTCTTAGTAGTGTCAGCTTTAGCAGTGTCCATTTTAGTGGTATCTTTCTTAGCAGTGTCCATTTTAGCAGTGTCCATTTTAGCGGTATCTGTACCTGAAGCAGAACCAGAACCTTTACAAGCTGCAAATGAAGTAGCGATAGCTAAGGCAACTAAGCCTAATTTGAATGAATTTTTCATGTTCAATTTTTTAATGAGTGATTTAATAGTTTTTTGGTTAATACCGGAAATAAAAAAAGGTAACCCATAATTTTAAAATAAAATTACAGATCACCTCTTTTATAT
>NZ_JBFUIJ010000027.1:0-83922 GCF_056401935.1 Mucilaginibacter sp. P4_D1 | reverse complement strand
CATTGGGGGATAGAAAATCAGTTGCACTGGCAACTGGATGTTGGTTTTGGCGAAGACCACAATACCACACGCAACAGGCAGGCCGCTCAAAACCTGGCAGTCGTCAGAAAAATAGCCTTAAATATTCTGAAAGCTGATAAAACCAGCAAGGCCAGCCTGAAGGCCAAACGAAAAATGGCTGGTTGGAACCATAAATTTCTGTTAACGCTTATCGCTAATAAAAATTTCTAATGCGTCAGCCCTGCCTATTTAACTACCAATTCGGTAGATTATCCAAAAAATGTGCATATTTGGGGTTTAATGTTTATTATTTAACAAATTAACACACACAATGAAAGTCGCAGTAGTAGGTGCTACTGGCTTAGTAGGCACCAAAATGTTGCAGGTTCTGGCAGAACGCAACTTCCCCGTTACAGAATTAATTCCCGTAGCTTCCGCAAAAAGTATTGGTAAAGAAATCACTTTTAAGGGTAAGCAGTTTAAGGTAGTTTCTGTTGAGGATGCGATTAAGATGAAGCCGGACGTTGCAATTTTCAGCGCCGGCGGCAGTACTTCATTGGAGCAGGCACCGCTTTTTGCGGCAGCAGGCACTACAGTTATTGATAACTCATCGGCCTGGCGTATGGACCCAACCAAAAAACTGGTTGTGCCCGAGGTAAATGCCGATGTATTAACCGCAGAGGACAAAATTATTGCCAACCCAAATTGCTCAACTATTCAAATGGTAGTGGCCTTAAAACCATTGCACGATAAATATAAAATTAAACGCGTAGTAGTATCTACCTACCAATCGGTAACCGGTACCGGCGTAAAAGCTGTTGACCAGTTGTTTAACGAGCGCAAAGGTATTGATGGGCCAAAGGTTTACCCTTACACTATCGACCTGAATGTGATACCTCAAATTGATGTGTTTACCGACAACGGTTACACCAAAGAGGAAATGAAAATGATCCTGGAAACTAAAAAGATCATGGGCGATGACAGCATTAAGGTAACTGCCACCACCGTTCGCATCCCGGTTATGGGTGGTCACTCAGAGTCTGTAAACATCGAGTTTTTACATGATTTTGATTTGAGCGAAGTACGCGAGCTATTGGCCAATTCGCCAGGTATTGTGGTGGTTGATGATACCGCCAACCTGAAATACCCAATGCCGCTTGACGCGCACGATAAAGACGATGTTTTTGTAGGCCGCTTACGCCGTGACGAAAGCCAGGATAATACTTTAAATTGCTGGATAGTATCAGATAACCTGCGCAAAGGCGCTGCTACCAATGCCGTGCAAATTGCAGAATATCTGGCGGCAAAGCATTTGATTGGCGCGCCGGTTGAAGCGTAATTATTAGTGAATGGTTGATTGAGTTGATTAAGAGAGTAGTTTTAGCGCTTGTTAGCTCAACCCAAAACTTAAAAATATCACAGGGATAGTCGGTTGATTATCCCTGTTTTTATATAAAAGCTCCCCGTTAACATGGCCAACCCTGCCTGTTAGTTAACTGCTGCCTCATAATTAAGTAAAAAGATGTTTATTAACATAATTTAACGGTGTATCTACGTTAACTTATTACGTTTAATAGCGTCATTTGTATTTCAATTACATTATTTTATTTCACAATGAAAACTAAGATAATTATAGCAGCCGTTGCCGTTTTTGGCAGTTTGTACAGCAGTGTGGTTAGTGCGCAACAAACTACCTTACTTGCCGATCAAAACCCGCGATATAAAGAAAGCCAGGCTAAATATGCCCGCGGTGCAGATAGCCCTACCAGCTTACAAGGCACAACCATACAGGATACCTACAAAGCCTATGACTGGTACGAGGCTAAGCTGGAACGCCGCCGCCAAAACCGTGAATGGAGGCACCAGGAACGCATGAATGGCTACTTCGATTATACACCGTCATGGGGAATTTACGATAATTACTATTCGCCATCAATCAACTTTGGCTTTGGCGGCCGCTGGGGGCGCGGCGGATACCGCGGAGGCCGTTCCGGTATCGGAATTGGTTTTGGCTGGTATTAAATAGCGCCACGCATCACTTACTATCATAATTTAACAACCTACTATCAATGAAATTTAATAACATTTTAACTATTGCTGCACTTGCAGTTTCAACACTTTTTGCTGTCTCATGCTCAAGGCAGGTAACACGCGTTAGCACCGATCAAACTATAGATGTAAGCGGTAACTGGAATAACAGCGATTCCCGGATGGCTGCCGAAGAACTAACCGGCAAAATTTTAGGCGCAAGCTGGATCCAGACTCACCAAACCGATCACCAGGGCAAAAAGCCGGTAGTAATTGTGGGTTTTGTCCAAAACAAAAGCCACGAACATATTGATGCCGAGACTTTTTTAAAGGATATCGAAAGCTCATTTATTCAAACCCAAAAGGTGCGTTTGGTACAGGGTGGCAAAAAACGCGAAGAACTGCGTGCCGAAAAAGCCGACCAGCAAACCAATGCTACCGTATCAAGCATGAAACAGTTTGGTTTAGAAAACGGTGCCGATTATATTTTGCAAGGCTCTATTAATTCGATAGTTGATTCGCAAAAACGCAAAAAGGTTGTTTACTACCAGGTAAACCTTGAACTTACCAATATTCAAACAAACGAAGTGGTTTGGATTGGTGAGAAAAAAATAGCCAAATACGTAACAAATTAAAGTAAGTAAGCCCTGGCGCTGGTACGCCATGTTCAGGGTTGCTTACAGCTTAAAATGATAAACATACGTACGCGTTTTTTCCGCGCATCACCAGTTATAGGGGTGATGCTTTTTTTATTTGGTTGTACCACTTACAACCAAAGCCTTACTTCTTATTACAAAAATGTTTATGCTGGTAACTATCCCCAGGCCGAAAAAGACCTGGATAATAATGGCCTCATCCAAAAGCCGCGCAATAAACTCCTGTACCTGATGGAGAAAGGGCGGGTGGCGCACCTGAGAGGAGAGTATGAATCAAGCAATAAGTATTTCAACAATGCCGATCAATTATTGGATAGTGGCTTAAGCGGTGCGGCCGACGCGGCCGTTGGCTTATTGGTTAACTCGATGTCGCAAACATATAAAGGCGAGGATTTTGAAAAATTCATGATCCACTATTATAAGGCGCTGAATTACCTTTATCTGAACAATACCGAAGATGCCATTGTTGAGGCCCGCCGCATCACCCTGCAGGCGCAGGACCAGGGCGATAAATTTAACAATAAAGACAACCGTTACTCAAACGATGCCTTTGCATTGATGTTCCAGGGCATGCTTTACGAACGTAATAACGATGTAAACAATGCCTTTATATCATACCGCAACGCTGCCGAGATCTACCTGAAAAACCCCGATCAAACTTATTATGGCACGCCGATGCCCATGGGATTAAAGGAGGATGTGATCAGGACCGCCCTGTTGAACGGCTTTACAACCGAGGCCGATAAATTCGAGAAAACATTTGGCATACCATACACTCCTAATAAACCAGCCGAAGGCGGCGAGCTGATCTTGTTTTGGGAAAACGGCCTTGCGCCGGTTAAAACACAGGACGATTTATTTTTTAGCCTGGTAAGGCATAGCGATGGCGGTTTGTTTTTTGTTAACGGGGCAGGGTTAGAGATCCCCTTTAACTATAGCGGCGACAGGAACAGGGTGAACCTGAAATCTGTTGAAAGTTTGCGGGTAGCCTTTCCAAAGTACATTGCCCAAACGCCTTATTATTTAAGCGGCAGCATCAGTGTAAATAATGAACAAGTACCTTTTGAAAAAGCCGAAGATATTAATGAGCTGGCGTTTAAAACGCTTCAGCAGCGTACTTTAAAAGAACTGGGCAAAGTGCTTGCAAGGCTTGCTGTAAAAAAAATGGCCGAATACGGCCTGCGTGCCGCGGCCACAAGCGATGGTAAAACAAACGGCGTTTTAGAAGGGCTGAGCTATGGTGTACAACTTTACAGCCTGTTATCTGAAAAGGCCGATACCCGCAACTGGCAGTCCCTGCCTTCATCTATTTCCTATGCCCGCGTACCGCTGCAAAAAGGGGCTAACAAAGTAAGCATCGTACTAAAAAATGCCCAGGGCACTACCGAAACCAAAACAATTGAGATACAAGGTAACGGAACAATGCAGTTTTATAATTATGCAACCTTAAGGTAGGGCATGAATAATAGTTGAATAAATTTAGTTACAACGAAACAGCAGAAACGATAAAATACCCGCCGTTGCAGGCTACGAGGATGTAACAAATAATTACATTACCTACAAATTCAACGGGCAATGTTTTGATAAGGTAAAATGCAGATAGCCCGATATAGTTATAAATTTCAACTATTATTTATAATTGCGGCCGATTTTTACTAACTTGTTACCAATGAAAGCCATTAAGCTCGTCGTTGTTTTATGTTGCTGTTTTATCACAGCCAATCTATCTGCCCAAACTATCAGCAGTCCGCAGGCTATTGAGGCCGATCTGCTCCGCATTTTTAAGCGCGTTAATTATTATGGCACGCATAAAAAGGAATGGAAAGCTGTTGATTCCTTGAAAAAGATGAACAGCATCTTTGCCTTCAAGCTTAAATATTACACATCCAAATACCCTTTTACTATCGATTTAAAATTCACATCGCTGGTAAAAGAGCGTATGGTTATCGCAACTTCGGCAGATGGTTTGTTCCGTACGTATTCCTGGGATACCCGGCTGGGCAATGGTGGGTACGATTTTGATAACATACTGCAATACAAGGTTAACGGCCAAACGCTATCGCTGTTAAAAATGGACCCGCCGGGCAAGGAAGCCTACTGGTTCCCCAAGATTTACACCTTTACGGCCAATAACAAAACCATGTATTTGGCTGTCTACAACTCGGTAATGTCGGCCAGTAAAGCCGGGCAGGGCATTCGTGCTTACGCTATCGAAAAAGGTGTGCTGAACGGACGTGTGCCCATGGTAAAAACCCCTACTGCCGTATTAAGCCGCCTGTATTATGAATATAACCTGCAATCGGTGGCCGATTGGGATACTTTCCCGAGCATCACATTTGATTATACTACAAAAACAATACATACCCCCCTGGTTGATTTCAGCGGCAAAATGACCCGCAAGGTTATCACCTATAAATTTACCGGAAGGTTTTTCGAGAAAGTAAAGAGTTAGCGCCGGGGCCTTTTACTATCTTTGAGATGTAAATTATGATCTCATTCGCCCACCGTGTTTTTATGGAAGTTGCTGCCAATTTGAGCTTTTCAAAGGCTGCACAGGTGCTGTTTGTAACGCAGCCCGCTATAAGCAAGCATATTAAGGCCCTGGAAGATCAATATAAAGTACCCTTGTTTGAGCGAAAGGGCAACAGCATCCTGCTTACCGAAGCGGGCAATAAGCTGAACGAATACCTGCAGCAAGCCACCGAAATTGAACGCAAAATTGAATATGACCTGTCGGTACTCAGCAACCTGTCGCAGGCAGCAGGCCATTTGCGCTTAGGGGCCAGCACTACCATTGCGCTATATATTTTACCGTCAATACTATCGGGCTTTCAGCGCGAGTACGCCAATGTGGATGTACAGCTGGTAAACCGCAACTCCGAATATATCCTGAATGCCTTACTGAATCACGAGGTTGATATCGGCATTATCGAAGTTGATAATAAACTCACAACAGTATCCTATAAACCTTTCATGAGCGATGAGGTGATCCCGGTATGCTCGGCAAAAAGCCCGTTGGCGGGCAAATCGCTAACCTTAAAGCAGTTTGTTAAAACGCCACTGGCCGTGCGCGAACGGGGTTCTGGAACACTGAACGCGGTTTTAAAATCGCTGTCGGCACTGCACATTAAACCGGCCGACCTATCGGTAAAGATCCGCCTTGGCGGCACCGAAGCGCTTAAAAACTTCCTGCTGGCCGATCAGTGCCTTGGCTTTATGCCCCGCCCATCTATCATCCGCCAACTGGCCGAAGGCGACCTGGTTGAAGTACCCATCGAAGGCCTGAAAATTACCCGCGATTTCTTTTTCATTCGCCGTAAGGGAACGGAAGATTATGGGCTGACGAGTAACTTTATCAATTATGCGTTGGAGCATATAGGAAGCTGACCTACAAAATACATTATGCCACTGAAATTAAAATCATCAGCTAACGCAGATATACATCAAGTCGTTATTTATTGGATGGAGTTACTATCGGCAGAAAAATACACTGAAGCTTTTGAATTGACCTGGCACGACCCTTACTATCAGTGGACGCCATCTCTTTTAGAGAAAGTTATTAATGGATATGGCCTGCTCGATCAAACGCTGGATATCATTCATAAGGTAACATCGCCCCAAACCGCTGTACTTGACATAAACAATCAAAATATATACAAGGATATTTCACTTTTCGACACTCCTTTGAGTCGGAACCATGGCTCACCAGAATTTGAGATAATTGGTGATGTTTTTTATGACCTGCCTATAGACGGACACTGGAGCGACTTAACTGCCTCATTTAGAATATTACAGGGAGCCGATTTTTTCGGGCTCGAATTAAATGATATCCACGTACTCTGAGTTTTATAAAGTAGCAAAATTTGCATCCCCATCTATTTTAAAATACTTGAAACCATCTAACCGCTGGCCTGTATTTATATTGTACTTAATTTATTATAGTAATAATTAAAATATACAGTTATGGCAAGTTTAAATGATCGTAAGGTAGCTATCCTTACCGAAGAAGGATTTGAGCAGATTGAGTTAACAAGCCCAAAAGCAGCCCTGGAAGCAGCAGGAGCAACTGTTCATGTGATATCGCCTAAAGCAGGCAAAATAAAAGCATGGGACAAAACCAACTGGGGTATCGAAATCAATGTAGATAAACCACTGAGCGAAGTAAGCCCCGATGATTATGATGCCTTGGTTTTGCCTGGCGGTGTACTAAACCCCGATAAATTAAGGCAAAATAAAGATGCAGTAGCTTTTGTATCGGCATTTTTAGATGAAGGAAAACCGGTAGCAGCCATTTGCCACGGCCCGCAGGTGCTTATTGAAAAGGGATTGATTAATGGCCGCCGCCTTACCTCATACCCATCTTTAAAAACCGACCTGATAAATGCAGGAGCCGATTGGGTTGATGAAGAGGTGGTGGTTGACAACGGACTGGTAACAAGCCGCACCCCTGCCGACCTGGATGCCTTTAACCGAAAAGCCATTGAAGAGATTGCCGAAGGCGTGCATCACGGCGCTTAAACCCAGCATGATTAAGATAAGCGCAAATAATATCGAATAATGAATGTTGAAGCTCCAATACCGACGTATTCACTTCATTATTCGATATTGGACGTTCAGTATTGGATATTTAAATCGATTATAACTCCTTAATTTATGCTTTAATGTTTGTTGCCAAACCCAAATTCGCGATAGGTATCGGGCATGCTGCCGTTATTGGTAAAAGCAAAAGTGTAGGTAGTGCCCCAGCTTTCAAAATCGGCATTTTTATCTTTCGATGCTTCAATATGTACCGAGCTTAGCATGTATATCCCTTCGCGGCTTAGTTTAAAAAATATAAGGCCGTTTGCATCAGCGCTCAATTTCTGGGGATAAACATTACCGTTGATAGTTTTTACGTACACAATAACTACGGCATCTTTTAACGGCTTACCATGAAAAAGAACTTCGGCAGTAACATCATCGCCGTAATCGGCTTTGTAGGGGTTTTGTTTAATTACAATTTCGTATTCCTCGTTCAGCGGTTTATCAAAATCCCGGTCGGTTGGCTTATCAACAGTTACCAACGTTTTTAAGTAACGGGTTGTTTTTTCTACAAAGTATTGCTGATTGTTGGCTTTTGCTTCTTCGGCAATTTGGTCAAGCCCTTCGCTGCTCAGGTATTTTAAAAACTTGTTTCTTTCCGATTCTACATTCTCACTTTTGATAACCTCGATGGTAGCCAAACCAGGGCTTTCCAGTTTGTAGTTTAATATGTTTGCAGCCGTATCTTTTGGCGATTTACCCAGGTCAGTTTGCTTTTTCCCCTCGTACAATACAAATTTCGAGATCTTGGCGCCGTCGTATTTGTACTCTCCCTCTTTTGCAAATTCATTACCGCTTAACAGGTGCAGGTTAATGTTATCGCCTTTTTTCATGTAGAAGCTACCCGGCAGTAAAAAGAAATCTTGCGCGTAGGCCGTAAAACTAATAATTAACAACACCGCCAATAATAAATATACAAATCGTTTCATCGTTTTCAGTTAGGAATTACCAAACATACAAAGTTTAACCCGAAAAAATTATTTTTTGACCCTGTTCGGGGCCTCGCCATTTAAAAACTTCAGTAGTTTTACCTTATGATTTTTGATCGTAAAAACCTTGATACCGACACTTTACTGTCTTTTTACAGAAAACTGTTGCTGCCGCGCATGGTCGAGGAGAAAATGCTCATCCTGTTAAGGCAGGGCCGCATTGGCAAATGGTTTTCGGGCATAGGGCAGGAAGCCATTGCCGTTGGCAGTACCCTGGCTATGGCCGATGATGAATATATTTTGCCCATGCACCGCAACCTGGGTGTTTTTACAACGCGTAATATCCCGCTTTCGCGCTTAATGGCGCAATGGCAGGGCAAACCTTCGGGCTTTACCAAAGGACGCGACAGGTCGTTCCATTTTGGCACGCAGGAATACAAAATCATCGGGATGATATCGCACCTGGGGCCGCAGCTGGCATTAGCCGACGGCATAGCGCTGGCCGATGTATTATCTAACCGGCATAAAGCCACCCTGGTTTATACCGGCGAAGGCGCCACCAGCGAAGGCGATTTTCATGAGGCCTTAAACATCGCCGCGGTTTGGAATTTGCCCGTTATTTTCCTTATCGAAAACAATGGGTACGGCTTATCAACCCCAACCAATGAGCAATACCATTGCAGTCAGCTGGTTGATAAAGCCATAGGCTATGGCATGGAAGGCCGCCGCATTGATGGCAACAATATTTTAGAAGTTTACCACACCATAACGGATATTAAAAACAGCATCCGCGAAAACCCGCGCCCGGTTTTGCTGGAGTGTATGACCTTCAGGATGCGCGGGCATGAGGAGGCCTCCGGGACCAAATACGTGCCGCAAAACTTATTTGAGTGGTGGGGCGCAAAAGATCCGCTGGCTAATTTTGAGAAATATTTACTGAATGAGCGCGTGCTGCTACCCGAATGGATCCCGGTGATCAGGAAAGAGTTTACAACGCTTATCGAATCGGAATTTGAAAAGGTTTACAGTGAGGCTGATATTGTGCCTGATATTGAAACCGAAGTAGCCGATATGTACCGGCCATACCAATTCCCGGCAAACCAGCCACTTGCAAGCCCGGCAACCAATAAACGATATATAGATGCCATTAGCGATGGCATGCGGCAGGGTATGCGCAAATACCCCAACCTGGTAGTTATGGGACAGGACATTGCCGAATACGGCGGCGCGTTTAAAATAACCCAGGGATTTGTAGAAGAATTTGGCAAAGGCCGGGTGCGTAACACGCCCATCTGCGAATCGGGCATTGTGGGCGCAGGTATGGGCTTGGCGCTCAACGGCTACAAAGCTATTGTTGAAATGCAGTTTGCCGATTTTGTTACCTGCGGGTTTAACCAGATTATTAATAACCTGGCCAAAACCCATTACCGCTGGGCGCAGGCTGTTGATATAGTTGTACGCATGCCAACCGGTGCCGGCACTGGTGCAGGGCCTTTCCACTCGCAAAGTAACGAGGCCTGGTTTACAAAAACGCCGGGGCTTAAAGTGGTTTACCCCGCTTTCCCGGCCGATGCCAAGGGCCTGCTACTGGCCGCAATTGACGACCCCAACCCGGTTATTTACTTTGAGCACAAATACCTGTACCGCAGTATTAACGGTCCCGTGCCCGATGATGATGTGCTGATAGAAATTGGCAAGGCCAACATTGTACAACAAGGCGAAAAAGCTACCATCATTACCTTTGGTTTGGGCGTACACTGGGCAATGGAGTATGCGGCCAAACATCCTGAATTATCCTTAGAGATCATCGACCTGCGCAGCCTGCTGCCATGGGATAAGCACGCTGTAGAGCAAAGCGTGAAAAAAACAGGCCGCGCGTTGGTGTTACACGAGGATACGCTCACCAGCGGCTTCGGCGCCGAGATAGCAGCCCACATTGCCGAGCATTGCTTTAAATACCTGGACGCCCCGGTAATGCGCTGCGGCAGCCTGGATACAGCCATCCCCATGAATAAAGCCCTGGAAGATCAGTTTTTGGCCAAAGCAAGATTGGCGGAAATGATGGATAAATTGCTGGGGTATTGATTGCCTTGTTATTGAAAGCTAATAGAGCCGCAATTATCTGCAGACGTTTATTGGCCAAACCAAGAGGTCGTATCATAAGTCAAAATGACTGTCTGAGAATCGCCTGTAAGAAAATTGACTCCATCAGGTATCCGAATAAATCACGTAAAAAGAGGCTGATCATGATTTATGATACAGCCTCTTCACCCCGAAAAAAAGTCTTAATTCTTGATTCTTGCCTCTTGATTCTCTCCCCTACTTCCACTTTAAGCTCTTAATCAACACCTCTACATCCTTTTTAACAAAGTTCAGGGCTGGTTGTACCGAGTCAAGGCGTGGCTCGTTGTTAAAATAAAGAGCTCCACGCAGGTAATTTTTTGTGCTATCAGTAAGGAAAAATTGGGCCGACGATGCCGCGTTGCCATCAATGGTATAGTAAATGCCGTATACCTTGCGCTCCGGATAAGCAATAATGCCCTCATCAATTGATGTGGCCTTTATGGTATGCTTGAAAGCGAAGGTGCGGGCATCCTCGGTTAGCTGGTTAAATTCTTTTTTGGTGGTTACCGGCTGATAGCTCAAGTGCAGCGTGGCATGAAAAACAGGAAATTGCATGTTTACCCAACACGGCTTTGCATTACCGCTCTTGTCTGGCTCAATAACAGCGTATTTAGGGTAAGTAAAGCTATAGGGGCAGTCGCCATCATATTCCTGGTATTCCTTTTTGGGGAACACAATGCGGGAGTAGCCACGGGGTTTGGGCGAGTAATCATGATTGCCGCCACAGGCAGCTAAAACAAATAAACCTAAAACCAGTGATGTTAAATACCTCATACACGCAGGTCTTTAGTATTCCATATCTCCCATGATTTTTCGGCCTGCAATACCAGCATTTCGTAACCGTTTTTGGTGGTTGCGCCACGTTCGCGGCCTTGTTTTAAAAACAGGGTTTCCTCGGGGTTGTAAATCAAATCGTACAGTAAATGCTCATCGGTAATGGCCTCGTAGGGTATCGGTGGGCATTCGTGAATATTCGGCGATGTGCCTACAGGCGTGGTATTGATGATGATTTTATGGTGTTTGATATGTTGCGGTTTCAAATCGCTGAATAGTAAATGATCGGGATGTGGTTTGCGGGTAACAGTTTTGTAGGTAATGCCCATATTTTCCAATACACAGCGTACCGCCTTTGCCGCGCCGCCATCGCCCAAAACCAGGGCCTCGTCATTCGTATCCTTGATGAGTGGTTTTATCGACATCTCGAAACCATACAAATCGGTGTTATAGCCTTCCAGCCTAAAATCGTGGCCGGTAATGCCAACCTCGCCTGTAAATGCAGCCTGCAAGGGGCTTTCGGCGCTTATGCAAATACAGTTTACGGCGCCTGCTGTACGGGCATCGTGCTCAACCCAATCCAGGTATGGTATAATGGAAACTTTATGGGGGATAGTAACATTTAAACCTACAAGGTTAGGGTGTTCATCCAGCAAGTCCTGTAAATCTTTAATATGTTCCAGCGGATACACATCGTAAACTGCATCTTCAATGCCTTCGGTTTTAAATTTCTCGGTAAAATATTTTTTCGAAAATGAATGCGAAAGCGGAAAGCCTATAAGCCCGTAGTGTTTCATGTATGTTTATTTAGTATCGCCTAAAATAAAAGCCTAAAGATATACACAGAAATGATAAGTGCCATATCAAAATCACTGTACTTAAGAACAAGCAAATATTGTTATTGATTTTAAAGAAAGAAAAAACAAAAAGGGTAAAAAAACTTGACTTAAGGGTAAAAACGTCTGTTTTTAAGAAATACCCATGCGAATTTTAAGAAAAAATGTACTTTAGGAAACTGTTTATGCCCCCTGATAATCAATCTTTAATTTTGCATCTGAAAAGATATCTGTTGGCCTGTTTGCTGCTAATAAGCACCATGATGGCTTACCCGCAACAAAAAAACAAGGAGCCACAGCTTAAACTGCTGCGGCAAATGAAGAACGCTGATTCGGCAGCAACTTTCGCAAAAAAACTAACCGACTCGGCAAGGAAAAATCACGACCAGCTTTTTGAAGCAAGGGTGCTATTGGCGCAGGCTTACCAGGCATATGGTAGCGGCAACGAAAAAGACGCGTTGGGTTTTGCCCGGCAGGCTGTAAAGGTCTCATCGCCGGCCGATACCACAACCTTCGAACGATCAGCAACAATGGTGGCCTATATGCTGAGCCGGCAGGGTAAAAACGTAGAAGCTTTAAATGTGGCCTTTGGTATTTTAAAAGAGTGCGAGGCGCGCGGATGGAAAGCGGCGGGCATTGATGCAAAAATGTGCCTGGCCGATATTTACCGCGTTATTAAAAATGTAAAACAAGCTTTACCGTTTGCCCGGCAGGCGGCAGATGATGCTTTCAGCATTAAAGATACGGCATCCTATACTTTTGCTTTAAGCAATATATCAAACATTCTATCCGAAGTTGACACTTCCTATGCCGCTAATGAAAAAGCGGCAAATATTCTGGAACAGATACTACAGCCCCGTTATAAGAAATTTGTGAGCGATTTTACCCGGGCCCGATACTTAGGCAACCTGGCGCGGTTGTACATACGTAACAAACAGGAAGACCGGGCGATAAAAACCCTGTCAGAATCGATGGAGATTGCCCGAAAGGGAGGCTTTAAATCATTGGAGAAACACAACTTGAATGAGTTGATGACTTTATACCGGCTTAAAGGTGATTTTAAAAAGGCGATTGCATATGGCGAGAAGGCAATAGTAGCCGAACCTGCTTTGCAAACCAGTATATCCTTACAAAGAAATATATACAGCCAACTTAACCAATCGTACCTGGGTATTGCCGATTATAAGAACGCGTTGAGGTATTCTGATCTTTTTCATAAGCTAAATGACAGTATAACCGCCGCCGAAACCGCACGCGAGGCAAACGAGCTTGATAAAAAATACCGTGCCGACAAACGCCTGCTTATAGCATCTAACCAAACCCGGCTGCTATCTGTTCAGCGTAATTATATTATCGCCATAGCATTGCTTGTTGTTATTGCATCCGGTATTTTGTACAACTGGCTTATTGCCAAAAAAAGGCGCGAGGCAAGATTAATGACAGAAGAGCATAAACAGCTGGAAAAGCTGGACGCCCTTAAAACTCGTTTTTTTGCCAATATCAGTCATGAATTACGCACCCCGCTAACCTTGATACTTGGCCCAGCCGATCAATTGCTCAATACCACCGAAGGCCTAGATAAAGAACAGCAACAAAATAATTTGATGACCATACTGCGTAACTGCAAAAAGTTGTTAAACATGGTAAACGAGTTGCTTGACCTTGGCAAGCTGGAAGCCGGCAAACTAACGCTGAAGTTAACTCCCGTGGCATTAGCCTCGTTTATAAAAGTAATATACCAGGGATTTTCATCTGCAGCGGAATATAAAAAAATCAGCTACCGGTTAGTTTGCGACATCGCGGAGGATACTTTTGCACTGCTTGATGAAGATAAGTTTGAAAAGATATGTAATAACCTGATCAGCAACGCGGTGAAATTTACCCCGCCGTTAGGTTCGGTGACGTTAACAGTACAGATTGCCGGGGGTATGATTATGCTGAATGTTGCTAACACGGGTACGGGGATTCACCCGGATGACCTGCCCCATGTTTTTGACCGTTACTACCAGGGCCGGCGCGAAGATGATGTGCCCGAAGGTGGCACCGGCATAGGGCTTGCCATTACCCGCGAATTTACCGACCTGATGGGTGGCGCGATACAAATAGAAAATGCATGTAACGCCGGTACCGCCTTCACGGTGCAGATACCTTATATATCAGCAGAAAGTCACAATAAAGCCCCGTTAACCAATGAGCTGCCAACCCCCGCAAACTTGCAACCGGATATACATCATAACGAAAGACAAACCATATTGCTGGTAGAAGATCATCACGAAATGGCCGCTTATGTAATGAGTGTTTTAGCGCCGTTTTATAACGTGGTTACGGTATTGAACGGAATTGAAGCACTTGCCAGGCTGCAGGCCCTGCCTAATATCCCGGCGCTGATTATATCAGATGTAATGATGCCGCACATGGACGGCTTTACCCTGCTGCAAAAACTAAAAGAAAATCCTTCGCTTTGCAACATCCCGGTTATTATGCTCACCGCACTGGCAGATCATCACCATAAACTAAAAGCGCTGCACACCGGGGTTGATGATTATATAACCAAACCGTTTGTAAGTGCCGAGCTTATTGCACGTACCGGCAACCTGATCAACAACGCTACAGCAAGGGCGGTTACAACGGCTTATGAACTGGAGGAAATAGGTGGAGCAGATGCAGCTGATAGTCTATCAGAAATTCAGCCTGTTTCGCCGGCCGACCTTGCCTGGCTAGCCGAAATAGAATTATTGGTGAGGGCGCAGGTCGGCAAAACAGATATTAACCTTGCTACGCTAAGCTATAACCTGGCCATAAGCGAGCGGCAGTTATTCCGGCGCATTAAAAACATCACGGGCTTAACACCTAACAAATACATCCGCGCCATTAGGCTACAAATTGCCCGTGAGGCCATCGAGAGCGGAAAATACCGCACCGTTGCCGAAATATCATATGCAGCAGGCTTTGATACACCTGCATATTTCAGCAAGTTGTTCAAAGAGCAATATGGCCGCGATGTGAGTGAATTACTATAGCCGATGGTTAAAAAATTGCTTAAAAGAAGTAACAAGGCGGTTTCATTATCTCAATTGGCAGTTTCATAATGCAAAATGGCAGTTTTGTTAACATGGTTTGGCCCACCTTTGTGTAATGCAAAGTGCGCCTGTTTATGAATATTATAGTTAACGAACGAATGTTAAAAGAAAATACTACCCCGCTACCAATCAAAACCTCTGTGAGCTGTCCGCGGTGTAAAAACAATGCCTGCCAAAGAATCCGCAGAGGGGCGTTGATTAAAACGTTGCTGCCATGGATGTCGCTTAAGCATTATTATTGCGATAGGTGTTTTAAAAAGTTTTATAAAACGGATAAGTAATTGTCCCTGTAAATATCCAATTGTACCCTTTTGCCCCACGGTTTTTGGCTTAACCGATATATCCCACAGTTATCTAACGGCTGTGGTGATATCGGGGTAAAAAGAGTCAAGAACCGAGAGTTTAGAATCAAGATAGGTTGTAAACAGGATTTGTTTCCTGATCCCCGATATCTCGGCCCGCATTCCAAACCTAAATTTTACTATATAAAAAGCCCTGGGGAAAACATCCCGGGGCTCGGCAGTGTATGGTAAGGTTAATTATAAACTCAAAAAATGATCGAATGTGTCGCTTCGGATGCCCAGGCGTAATGTTTCCAGCGGGATAATATCCGCGGGGGCTATGTTGCCCAGGCTTACATTGGCGCCAATAAGCTTAATAAACCAAACTTGTTGGGCTTTTTGCGGGGCTTCCCAAATAATGGTGCCTTCGGGTATCTGGGTGAGTATCTCATCAACCAGGCCTTGCCTTACTTCGCCCGAATCGCGATAGATACCTACATTACCGCTTTCGCGGGCTTCGGCAATAACCTTCCATGAACCGGCCTCAATTTCGGCGTTCATGAGCTTGATCCATTTATAGGGCGCAAAAATCTTTTGCACATCCTTTGATCCTACTTCAGATATTACGGTAACCTGTTTGGCTAGTTTGCGGATGTATTCGCATTTAACATCGTGCTCAATAGTGATTGAGCCGTCTGACACCTCACAATGCTCCAACTGGTATTTATCCAGCAGACGGCAATAATCATCGAACTGGTTACGTACAATAAAGGCCTCAAACAAAGTGCCGCCAAAGTATACCGGGATTCCGGCTTGCTTATACAGCTTTATCTTTTCATCCAGGTTGGGGGTAACGTATGATGTTGCCCAGCCCAGTTTTACTATATCGGTATGTGTGGCGCCAACCTCAATAAAATCTTCAACCTGCCTTAAGCTTAAACCTTTGTCCATTACCATGGTAATGCCCTTGTCGCGGGGTTTAGCTGTACGTTCGGGTAAATTATTGATGGTGTAATTCATATCGCTGTTCTGGTTATAGCCTATAACTAAAAGTACTAACGCCGGCAAAGGTCGTAAAAAAATTCATAGGAAAAATGAAGGAAATGTTAAATTAAAACAGATGTGCGGATGGCGTACCATTTGAGGATTTGAAAATTTGAGGATTTGAAAATTTAAAAAGAATCCTGCTTAATCTCGAAAATCCTGTCCAAAAAAAGCCCCGCATGGCGCAGGGCTTTCACACATATTAACTATTTATAACTGAAAAAACTCAAGTTTAAATAAAGCGCCTGCACGTATCGGTATTCAAAGTAAAGCTACAAATGGGTGTTATTAGGGTATGTTATATCAAATTTATTATTCTTAAACTGTCATTCAATTTTAGAGTTTTCCACAATGTGTTCACAAGTGCCCATTTTGAGGCTTTTTTGTTGATTTACTGCAATAATTTTCAACATCAACTGATAGTTGAGTTTTCTTTTTTGTAAATTGGGCTTGACTTAACTACTATGAAAAAACTGTTTTTAATTGCCCTTGTATTGTTATTTGCTTTTGGAGCTAATGCACAGGACAAGCCAACTTTGTACAACCCGGCTGCCAACGCCAGGGCCGAAATTACCGCGGCGGTTAAACAGGCTGCCAGCCAGCATAAAAATGTACTGTTACAAATTGGAGGCAACTGGTGCAGCTGGTGCATCAGGTTTAATAACCAGGTAACTGCCGATACTACACTTAATACCTACATGAACAAAAACTACATAGTTTTGCATGTAAATTATAGCCAGGAAAATACTAACGACGCTTTAATGGCAAGCCTTGGCTACCCGCAGCGTTTTGGCTTCCCTGTTTTTATTATACTGGATGATAAGGGCAACCGCCTGCATACCCAAAATTCCGAATACCTGGAAGAAGGTAAAGGCTATAACAAGAATAAAATACTGGAGTTTTTTAAGGGCTGGTCGCCAGAGGCACTTGACCCTAAAGTTTACAACAAAACCAAATAAACCCCTTTTTAAGCTAAGCTACTGGCAAGCAATTGTTTACAAAAACATCTATTTATAGATACAATACAACACGGGTTTATTTTGTAATAAACCCGATACAAAAGAAAAATTATTTTCTAAAGGTTAAATATTTTCTCAATTGTTAATTAACTTAGTTTATTGTTTCACCCTTAAAAATCAAACTTATGGCAAAGCACACCACTCTTAAACGAGGTCAGTTACTTAAGTACATTGGTAAAAGGTGGAAGAACCTGGACATTGGCAGCCCTATCATGAAATTTTTAGGCTATGATAGTAATGGTTTTGCCGATGTATGGGTTGAATACCAGGGCCGCCTTATGCTGCTGGCCATCGGAGAGGTTGAACTGGCAATTTAGCCAACAACATCTGTTTCTCACACAAACTCAGGGAGCCCTGGTCAGTACGCTGGTCAGGGCTTTTTGCTGCAGTACTTTTGGATAAAGCTATCCGCCTTATCGCTACCTATATTACGGATGAAGTTCCAGTCGGTACAGGCGCCGGCTATATCATTTTGTTTTAATTTCTCGGCGGCCTTGTTAAGGATATCATCTATCAGTTCGTCATCAAAACCCAGTTGTTTTTTAAGCGCTATGATAGTGTTTTCTTTAGATAGATCGGCCTTGCCCTGGTACTTGTTAATGTAGTAGTTGGTAACCGCGTTTTCAAGTTCCTGCCTGTTTTTATAATCGGTGATGGCGGCCTGCATATCCCTGGTAGTTGACTGCCCACATCGCGTTTGATCGGGATCAAACCTAATGGGCTGCACCAGGTTGGTTGCGGGGTTATAACCAGCAGGCAGCACCCATAAGCCGGAGGTTAACTTGATAACCCGCAGGGCTTCGTCGTCCAGGTCAATTCCGGGCCCTTGTTGTACTTTGGCATCGGTTACCCGTCCTTGCTTATCCAGCCGGAAAGCTACGTTTACCGTACCTGAAATACAGTTGCGGCTCGAATACTCCGGGTAAACTATTTTTGATTTCAGAAAATTATCCAAGGCACGCTGCCCACCCTTAAACGCAGGCTGGGCATCGGCGGCAAATGCAGCTGTTAATGCTATTATATTGAAGAGCAGGCGCTTTATCATACTATAAATATCKACAATAAAACGGGAATAATATTTGGGGAGATAAAGAATGTTGGGTGATATGAACAAAGGCTTAGGCTATTGCAAACCATAAGATTTCGAAGCAAGAATAATGTATTGACGAAAGACTTACGAAGTTTTAAAAACTTCGTAAGTCTGGAAATTTTCATTTATTCATTGCTGACTTCCAAGCCCCTCTTTACGGCGAAGCCTCGCCGGGTGAGTCGTCGCCACCATGCAAATGTGTCATTATCTCTTTCATGCCTATTGGTGATGCATCAGATATCCGGATCCATCACCAATAGCTTTCCGGGCTGATTTATTTTGTAAATTTACTTCGATCATATGGAATTTGAGACGCAATATATTAGCCCCGATATTAAGCTATCGCTTTTTAGCGGGAAGTGTTTTAAAACAGAAGTGATGTTTGAGCATCACATCCTGGTTTGGTTTATTTCGGGCGAAACAAAAATTATACAGGCCGAGGCCAGCTATATTTTTAACGCAGGCGATATATTTTTGGTTCCGCGCAATCAGCTGGCAACGGTTATTAATTACCCCAAGGATGGCCAGCCGCATAAGGCTGTGGCCATGCACCTCACTACAGGGAAACTGAAGGATTTTTACTCGAGACATAAGGCTGTTGGCAAGGTACAACCGTTGCAAAAGGTGTACAGGTTTACCAAACACCCTTTACTGGAAAGTTGCCTTGCATCGTTAATCCCTTATTTCGATCTTGACGAAAGCCTGCCTGCCGACCTGGCCCATATAAAAATTGAAGAAGCCATCAGTATCCTCCGGTCAATTGATAACAGTGTAGACGGCTTGCTGGCCAACTTTGCCGAGCCCGGCAAAATAAACCTTGCCGACTTTATGGAACATCATTATATGTTTAATATGACCTTAGATAGGTTTGGCTATTTAACCGGCCGCAGCCTGGCCACATTCAGGCGCGATTTTAAAAAAGCATATAATACCACACCCCAAAAATGGCTGACAGAAAAACGGTTAAAGCTGGCCCACTACCAAATTGCCGAAAATAAGCGCAAACCTAACGATGTGTATCTTGAAGCAGGGTTCGAGAACCTGTCGCACTTTTCATATGCATTCAAAAACCTGTTTGGATATCCACCCAATGGTTTGCTGCAAAAATAGAATACAAAACGGGAGCCCCCGATTTTTCAACCTGGAGTTCCCGTTTTCATGATAGCGGCCATCGAACTAAACCCGAGCCGCTTCCCAGATGTTTGTCGGCTTTTTCTTTTCACACACTTAGCGATTTAATTGCCTAACCGGGTATCCACCGATTATTTACGAGTATTGTGGCTTAAGGTAATTGGAATTGGTCACTCACCATTATAGGCCTGTTGC
The DNA here is from genome assembly GCF_056401935.1 of Mucilaginibacter sp. P4_D1. Taxonomy (NCBI): domain Bacteria; kingdom Pseudomonadati; phylum Bacteroidota; class Sphingobacteriia; order Sphingobacteriales; family Sphingobacteriaceae; genus Mucilaginibacter; species Mucilaginibacter sp. P4_D1. The sequence goes on along the minus strand of NZ_JBFUIJ010000027.1, from coordinate 64,154 downwards.
AGGGTTGCGACCTGAACTTTCTTCATCGTCATAAAAGTTTCCGTAACCCGCGCAATTTGTTCGGGGCTGCCGTTTTTGAGCGCATCGAACATAACGGTAGAGGCCACTTGCCACGATACGCCGAATTTATCTTTTAACCAGCCGCATTGCCCCGCTTCGCCATCAGCTGACAGTGCCGACCAATAGTAATCAATCTCTTCCTGGGTTTCGCAAGGGATTAATAACGACACCGCATCGTTAAAATTGAAACCATGCGAATGTGCGCTATCCATAGCGGCCAGCCAGGTTTTATCAATATAATAATCGGCAAACAAGAGTGTGCCTGCTTTATCTGGGCCCATATGTTCCGGGCGCGATGCTGTGGTACCACGTTTGCTATCTTTAAATACGGAGCAATAAAAGTCGATTGCTTCATTGGCTTTACCTGCAACTGGTGGGGTAAACAGCAGCGAAGGAACTATTACGGGCCTTTCCTCGCCGGTTGGGTCTGTCAGTATCAGTTGCCAGGATACACCATATTTATCTTCGACCCAGCCATACCGCTTGCTGAAAGGGTAGCTATCCAATGGCATCATTATTTTGCCGTTTTCGATAAGTTTATTCCAGATTTCGTCGATATGTTTGTCAGCCTCCGGGTTGCGCGAGGGATCAAAATTGACCATAAATGAAATGGACGGATTGATACCAAGTTTGTGCCCGGCACTAATGCCGAAGAACGACTGGCCTGCAATAGTAAATTCTACTACTTCACATTCGCCACCGGGCATTGGGAAGTGATTGGCATAATTGACGGCCGAATCGGGCATGAACGATGCGTAAAATTCAGCTGCTTGTTTTGCATCCTGGTCGAACCAGAGGTGTGGTTTGATGGGTAACATAGGTAGATAATTTTGGTGTTGATAAAACGTTAAAATTTGCCGGCATTAATTTTTAATGGCAGCTATTTAACTATCTCAAAATTAAATGATTTTTTGTTGCCAGCACATGGGCATCCGGGACAATTTGCGGGGTGTATTGCGACAGGATTTAACGCGCGATTGGCCTGTTACACTATATCAAAGCCCGTATTTTTCATTCAGGCTATTTAACAAACAGGAAGCAAGGGACAAAAAAATAGGATAAGCTTGAAAAAACAAGCTTGCCCGATTTCGATATAGGGGAACATCACCTGAATCCGTGTCTTCGTGTTATGAACCTGGAGTGGATTATTGCTTTTAGTTTTTTATAATCTTTTCTTTTACCAGTTTTTGATCGCCAAACAGTATTCCTAAAAACAGTATTGCGCCTAAAATAACAATCCATTTAAATTTAAAGGCAACTGCAAAAAGCTGGTTGCTTGCGTCGGTATTAACAAATGCCAGCAATTTATAAAAAGCCGCAAAACCAGTTGCCAATACAACTAAAGACACTAAATAAAATTGAATGTCTTTTTTCCGGTTGATTTGTGCCTGTAAACGTGCTTTAACTTTTGAAGCAAAGTTATATGGCAAACCCTCTTTGGGCTCTTCTTTCAGTTTTTCAAACAAAAGCTGGTACTGCCCCAGGCTTGTTTGCTCATCTGCCGATAGCGAATCGCCGGACAATCTTAGGTCACCTTCCAGCAACCGCTGTATTTCTTCGTCATTTAGCTCTTTCATAATGGCTCATTTTTGGTGTCTTTTTCTATTTTTTCCTTCAACAGTTTTCGCGCCCTGAACAAATTGCTCTTTATTGTACCTTCGGGCGTGCCGGTAATCTGCTCTATTTCCTGTACCGAAAATTCATTTAAGTGATACAATGTTAGTACTGTTCGGTAGGCCAGCGGCATTTGCGCTATCAGCTGGTTAATATATTCGGAAATGTTCTTTTTTGTTAAAACCTGCTCAGGAGTTTCATTGGTAAAGTAATAGTTGTCTAAATTTTCCGGGGAATCGTTCTGGCGTTGGTTTTTATATTTTTTTGTGTAATCGATGGCAGTTAAATAAGCAATACGGGCTATCCAGGTAGAAAGCTTCGACTCAAATTTAAATTTGGGCAGGCTATGGTGTACCTTAATAAAAACTTCCTGGCAAATATCCTCCTTATCCTGCAAATCCTGTACAATGCGGTTAGTTACAAAGAATACCAATTTTTCATATTCTTTTACTAATAGCTCAAAGGCGCGGAAATCTCCCTTAATTATCCTGGATATAACTTCCCTTTCATTTAACATATTACAGTAGTCATCCGGCAGCGCAAAACGGTTGCAAAAAATAATAAAAAATAATTGCAACCGATTATCTTATTTTGCTGACTACTGTATCAAATCATTTAAAATAACAACATCATGAAACAGTTACTTCCTTTTATCATCCTCATAGTGTTTTTCATCATATTAGCAGTTTTGATTGTTGCCCTGTTTAATTACAGGCTCAAGAACAGGATACTGGATGCCGGGCCGCTGAATGAAAGCTCGGTTAAATTTTTAGCACAACTCTCGGGCTTTGGTACCGAATCATTAAAGTGGGGCATCATCCTGTTTTTTGCCGGCATTGGCCTGGTAACTATGCAATACATCCCCTACAGCGCCGAAGATTCGCCGCTGCCGTACGGTGTCGAAACGATCTTTATATCCGCCGGGTTCCTGACTTATTATTTAGCCATTCAAAGAAAAAAAGGCAGGCAGCAATAAGCCCGGCTAACACATCCAATTAATTTTTTACATCCCTTAAAAGCGCTTCGCAGCCCTTAATGGATAACTACATCCCAAATTTTCTACCATTAAAATTTTTATCACAATGAAAACTAAACTTAATTCCATCTGCATAGTATTAATTATCAGTGCATTATTAATGCTTAATAAAGCTGCGCTGGCGCAATCTGCCCCAGGAGCTTATCGCTTATCCGGTAAAATAATTGATTCTGTTAGTCACGAGCCGTTGTCATTCATCACCGTTAGGTTAAAAGATGAAAAAGGCGAGCCGGTGCGGGCTATGGTAACAAAAGATAGCGGCCTGTTTGTTTTTTCGGCATTACAAACCATGCGTTACCATATAACCATTGTGGCCGTAGGCTATCGGCAAAAAGCCATCACTGTCGATCTGTCTGGAAACACCAGCCTGGGCAACATTTTCGTTGCAGCACAAGTTACCTCGTTAAAAGAGGTGGCGATTACTGCCGACAGGCCCATCATTAATCAAAAGGCTGATAGGGTTGTTTATGACCTGAAGGCTGACCCGGAAAGCAAAGGAAGCAGCGTTTTAGGCATGATGCGTAAAATTCCCTTTATCTCGTTAGATGGCAGTGACAATATTTTGCTAAAAGGGAATTCCAGTTATAAGGTACTTATTAACGGCAAATCCTCAAGCATGGTGAATGGCAACCTGACAGCCATACTCAGAAGTATGCCTGCTTCTACCATCCGGAAAATTGAGGTGATAACCATACCTCCGGCTAAATACGATGCCGAAGGCCTGGCCGGGATTATTAATATCATCACCGATAAAAAAGTGAACGATGGCTATAACGGAACACTGAATGTGAATGAAAGCGGTCCGGCCGGCGGGCCGGGACTTGGCGGTTCATTTACTGCTAAAATGGGCAAATTTGGCGTTTCGGCATTCGGTGGGGCAAGTATATATAATTCTCCGCAAACCAGTTTCTCCAATAGCAGGACAAGTTCAGGTGAATCTGCCGGGAATTTGCAGCAGGAGGGTTCCGGCAAATCAAATAATAAAGATGCCTATTTCGGAACACAGTTAAGTTATGAAATCGACTCTCTTAAACTCCTCTCTGGCCAGTTCAATATTAATGGGAGCCGTTCAAACGGCAGCAGCAGCCTTTCTTCTGCTTTAAATGGGGCTAACATTGCACCGCAGCATTATGACCTTTTGAATAATAATACAGGCACATCTTACGGTATTGATGCAGCGCTGAATTACCAATTGGGCTTTAAATCTGTAAGGAACCGATTCATGACATTTTCTTATCAATACAGTACAAACCCCAGCGATCAGAATACAGAAATCAGCTTTTTAAACCAGGTTAACCAGGCAGCGCCAAACTACCAGCAATATGATCACGAAAAATTCAGGGAGCAAACCGTTCAGGTGGATTTTGTAACACCGGTAAAAATGGTAAATATGGAAGCCGGAGTGAAAGCTATATTCAGAAATAATGCAAGCGATTTCAGGTATAACTCATTAAACCCTGCCAACGGCGAGTTTGAATTGAACACATCGCTATCAGACTTGTATACCAATAATCAAAATGTGTACAGCGCATACAACTCTTACCAGGTTTCATTAAAAAGCTGGAACATTAGTGCCGGGGTACGGCTTGAGCAAACTGTGACACGGGCCGATTTCATTTCATCCGGGTCTGTTGCTGATCAAAATTACCTTAACGTTGTTCCGTCATTTGCAGTAAGCAAAAATTTCAAGAACGAGAGCAGTCTTAATTTCGGTTTTTCACAACGGATAAGAAGGCCGGGAATAAACAGGCTGAATCCATATATCGATCGTTCTAACCCAAACATCGAATCAACCGGCAATCCAAACCTACGCCCGGTGATGTTAAATGATGTGCAGGCGGGTTATAGCAGCAACAAAAAGCTGTCAGTAAATATCGGGCTGGATTATTCGTTCATGAACAACCTCGATCTTAAGGTCACTCATTTTAACAATGCAACGCAGGTAACCAACACCACTTATGCCAATGTGGGCAAGGCCCAAAGCCTGGGTGCTAACTTTAACATGGGTTACCCGGTAAGCAAATGGTATAATGTGAATTTAAATGGCAACCTGATGTACCTGTGGCTATCTGGCCCAAATGATGGCGTTATTAGCCATAATAACCGTTACATTTATTTCCTTGCTTTATCCAACGCCTTCCAGGTTAGTAACGGCTGGCGCATTAATGCTGATGTGAATGTGATAAGCCGTAACCCCAACGGCTTGCAGGGCACCTCAAACGGGATGGTAAGTACAGCATTTGGAGTAAACAAAAAGTTAATAAAAAACAAGCTGGGTTTTGCTGCGGGTATCAAAAACCCATTCACCAAATACCGCAACAATCAAAATCAGACCTTTGGCCCTAACTTTTCACAATACAGCACCGGCAGGGAATATTTCCGGTCCTTTAACATCAGCCTGAACTATAATTTTGGAGGTTTGCGGGATGGTATCAAAAAGAGTAAAAACGAGATCAGGAATGATGATCTGTCGAATTGAAAACGGTAGAACCCGAAAAGCAGGTTCGCCTTTGCAAAGAATAAAACAACGGGACAGGGTTAAATGAAGAAGATTCCAGTGGCATTGTCGCATTATGCCCCTTATTTGTCATAAGCAGGACTATTGGTGCTGGTATTTATCCGATAGTTTTGCTTAAGCAAAATAAGTAATGGCTACTGTTATCATCACCAATAATTAACTATTTTTAAACCAACCCAAAAAGACCAATTACCCATCCATGAAAACCATTTTTGACAAAGCCACCCGTGCCGAAATTATTGCCCGTATAGGCACCCTCAACGAAAACAGCACCGCGCAGTGGGGTAAAATGACCGTTTACCAGATGCTGAAACATTGCAGCCTGTGGGAAGAAATGGTATTGGGTAAAACCATGTACAAACAATCGTTTATTGGGAAACTGTTTGGCAAAATGGCCCTGAAAGGCATGCTAAAAGACGATAGCCCGGTTAAAAGAAATATGCCTACTGTGCCGGGTTTTAACATTACCGGCACGGGCGATGTGGAAGCCGAAAAAGCCAAATGGATAGGCCTGATACATGAGGAAGAAAATTTTGCCAACCACCATTTTGTGCACCCTTTTTTTGGCAAAATGACCAAAGAGCAAATAGGCTGTTTTGCCTATAAACATATCGATCACCATTTGAGGCAGTTTGGAGCTTAAAAGTTGTAGCCTCCTGAACTTGTCGAAGCGTAGCGCGAAGAGGCCTTTGCCGTTTATGGTTCGACAGGCTACCCATGACATGTTCTATTTTCGAGGTGCGTGCGCCTGTCAACCTGAGCCTTTCGAAGGGTCGCGCGGATAGGCCTTTGCCCGCTATGGTTCGACGAGCTCACCATGACAGCTCTTTTTATGATGTCATTCCTCCTTCAGAATTTTGAGAAATTTTATAACTCAGCATGACAGCCTTCATTACGACGATATTTTCCTCCCAAATTTCGAAGAAAGGGTACAACGCAGCGCAAATTTTATATTGTATATTATTCCTGCTCCGGTTTCTTCGGCAGGGTTTTCATGTTGAATTTGGGCTTGTAGGCAGGTTTTGCGGCAGGCGTTTCCTGGGCGGGTTCATCAGCGCTTGCTTCGGGTTTTGACGGTGTAGCTGGCTGGGCGGGTACTTCCGGTGCTGGGGCTGCCTCCTCTTCTGCAATTGGTTTCGGCTTCATCATGGCCGCGTTGAACCGGGGCTTAAATCCCGGCTTTGCAGCGGGTGTTGCCGTAGGTTCAACAGGTATTTCTTCTTTTTCTGCCGGTTTTTCTGCAGTGGGCTCAGTTCCTTCAGCGGGTTTTGGCTTCATCATGGCCGCGTTAAACCGTGGCTTAAAGCCTGGCTTGGCAACAGGCGTTTCGGGGGCTGCTGCTGTTGGTTGTTCTTTTGCTTCCAGCTTATCGGCAGGGGCTTCGCTTTTTTCGGCAGGCTTTGGTTTTACCATTGCTGCATTAAACCGTGGTTTAAAACCAGCGGGCCTGGCAGCAGGTGTTTCTGTGGGCGGTGTAACTCCTCCATCGGCAACATCCGCCTTTTGTTCAATAGCGTCTGCGCCTTCAGCCGCTTTGGGTTTTACCATGCCCGGGTTAAAACGCGGCTTAAATGCCGGTTTGGGTGCTATATTTTCTGATGGCGTTGATGTTTCTGCGGGTTTTGTTTCTTCAATTGCTTCGTTAACTGGTTTTGGTGGTACCGCTGTAGCCCTGAATTTTGGTGTAAACCCAATTTTAGGTGGTGCTGTGTTGCCGGGCTCTATCAGGCTTTCGGTAATAGTTTGCTCGGCTAAAGGGTTGGCAATATGTACCCGCTCGGTTTTAATTTCGGCAGCCAAAGGGAACCGGCGCCTTAATTTATTAAACCAGTATTTTTTGCTATGGTCAAAACTTTTCTCGCCCATTTGCTCAAAGTGGTCTTTAAATTCCGAAAACAACAATCCCTCGGCTACTTGTAAAGCAGCAAGATCAATCCTTTTCTTTTTAAAAAACTCTTCGAATAGCATAGGAATTAGATGTTAGAATCAACAGCCAGGAATCAAGACAAATCGCCCGCATTCAAAACTCTTGATTACTGATTCTTGTATCTTGACTCTATAAAGTCACGTCCACATCCAATTGATTAAAATGGATGCCTTTATCTGTTTGTTTCCAGTCGTCACGTTCCTCGTCGGTAGCGTTCATCAGTTTGGGGAACCACTCCAGCGGGAAAGCTTGTTGCTTACCATCGGGTTTTTCAACAAAAAGCAGGCCGTTGGCAAAGGTTACCTTTACTTTTTTTTCTTCCTTACGTGAGCTGAATAGTGGCATGTTTTTTAATTTGAGAATTTGAACATTTGAGAATTTGAAAATGAAAACCACTATTGATTTGAAAATTTGGTAATTTGAAGATTTGAAAATGAAAAAGACACGAATAATTGAAAATGCTTTCTGCCTTATCAAACCATTTCAAATCCTCAAATTGTTACCTTATCTGCCATCTTCAAATTTTCAAATCAAAGTTTACTCCGCCATGTTATGGTACACCGCTTGTACGTCGTCGTCCTCTTCCAAACGGTCAATCAGTTTCATAATATCAACCACCTGTTCTTCGGTTACTTCGTGGAATGATTGTGGTACGCGCTCCAGTTTGGCCGATTTTACTTCAACTCCGGCTTCTTCCAGCGCTTTCTGCATTTTTCCAAAATCTTCAAACGCGGTGTGGATAACGCCGATATCTTTTCCTTCTTCATCTGCTTCAACAAACAGGTCTTCCAGGCCAGCATCAATCAGTTCAAACTCTAATTCTTCCAGGTCGCGGTCGCCCGGCTCAAAGGTGAATACCGATTTGCGGGTAAAAATAAAATCTAACGACCCGGTTTTTCCCAGCGAACCGCCATATTTGGTAAAATAGCTGCGTACGTTGGCAACAGTACGGTTGGTATTATCGGTAGCCGTTTCAACCAAAACGGCAACGCCATAAGGCGCATAGCCTTCGTAAACAAGTTCTTCGTAATCTTTTTCATCGCGGCTGGTGGCGCGTTTTATAGCGGCCTCAACGCGGTCTTTAGGCATGTTTACCGCCTTTGAGTTTTGCACAGCTGTTCGTAAACGCGAGTTAGTAGTAATATCACCACCACCGGCTTTTACGGCCATTACAATCTCTTTCCCTAAACGGGTAAACTGCACCGCCATTTTGGCCCAGCGCTTAAACTTTCTTTCTTTGCGGAATTCAAATGCTCTTCCCATAACTTTTGTTTTGTCGATGGTCCATAGCCTATAAACCATGGACGGGCAGCGAATATAATACTGTTTTAATACGTATGCAAAAATAGGATTAAAACCTTTATCCTTTCGCCTTTAACCTTTTACCTGGTAACCGGGGAGATACCCGCCACCCATCTAAATAAAGTATAAAATGATGTAACGATAATAGCGCAGCCCATGTCTTATAGTCATGATGAAACTGATACGCGTATTTCTGTTGCCCTTATTCATGCTGTTACTTTTTAATGTTGCCCAGGCGCAAACCAACAGCGGTAAAATTTCGGGTATTGTTTTAGATGATACTAAGAAACCACTTGATGGCGCAACCGTTATTTTACTTGCTGCAAAAGATTCAAGCGTGGTAGGTACACAGCTTGTTAACCCGGATGGTGGCTTCGTATTTAAAAACGTAAATGACGATACCTACCTTATTAAGGCTACTTATATTGGCTATAAAACTTACCAAAGCAGTCCAGTGGTTGTAAGCCATCAAAAGCCGGTTAATTTACCCCCGTTTATTTTATTGCTGGCCGGCAAAAAGTTAAATGAGGTGGCCATAACGGCCAAAAAATCGTATGTGCAACAAAAAATAGACCGCACTGTAGTTAATGTTGGGGCGTTGATATCAAACACCGGCGCCAATGCTTTGGAAGTATTGGCAAAAACACCAGGCGTACAGGTTGATGCCGATGGCAATATTACTTTTAAGGGAAAAAGCGGCGTAATGGTGATGATTGATGATAAACCAACCTATCTTTCGACCGCAAACCTGGCAACTTACCTGCGCTCGTTACCGTCATCGTCATTAGACCAGATAGAGCTGATGGATAACCCGCCAGCCAAGTATGATGCCGCAGGAAATGCAGGCGTAATTAATATAAAAACAAAAAAAAATACCACCAGGGGATTTAACGCGGTGGTTTCGGCCAATTATGCGCTCGGTTTTTATGGCCGGACAGACGAGAGCATCAACATGAATTACCGTGTTGACAAAATTAATATTTTCGCCAACCTTGCTTACAACAAGCAAAAAACATTCAGACGGCTGGAAATTGACCGCGATTATTTTGATGCCAATGGAGATAGAACCTCTTCGTTAAAAGACATCTCCTATTTCAGGCCCTCCGGTAACAACACCAATATTAAAGCCGGAATGGACTTTTATTCGTCGCCAAAAACTACATGGGGCGTGGTATTTACCGGCAATATATCGCATGATCATGACAGCAGCCCGGTATACAGCTTGTTATACAACAAAGATGGCGGGCTGGATTCGACCATAAATACGCTGAATACATCTACCAATAAGTTTGACAGCAAGGGTATAAACCTGAATTATACCCATAAATTTGATAGCACTGGCCGTACACTTACATTCGACCTGGATTATATTCACGATGCCGCCGGCAGCAACCAGCTGTTTGTAAACAACACTTTTTTACCCGATGGCACGTTAACAAATTCGCAAACGCTGACTGATAATTTGCCATCCACCATCAACATTTACTCGGCAAAGGCCGATTACGCCCATCCGCTTAAGGGCAAAGCCAAGCTGGAGGCCGGGGTTAAAAGCAGCTATGTGAGCACAGATAACGCTGCCAATTATTTTAACGTGGTTGATAATGTAAGCACTATTGACTACAACAATACCAACCGGTTTTTATATAAAGAAAACATCAATGCAGGCTATGTTAATTTCAACAAAACCCTGGGCCGGTTTTCATTACAAACCGGCTTGCGGCTGGAGAATACCAACGGATCGGGCCATCAGCTGGGAAATGCCCAAAAGGCCGATTCTTCGTTTGTTAAACATTATACCAACCTGTTCCCAACTGCTTATTTTTCATACAACCTGGATACAGCCGGCCATAATGTACTGGTTATGTCGTACGGCCGCCGCATTGGAAGGCCCAGCTACGGAAGCTTAAATCCCTTTACCTTTTTTGTAGATAAGTTTACTTATTTTTCGGGTAACCCTTTCTTAAAATCACAGTTTACTGATAATTATAAACTGGCGTATAGTTTCAGGAGTTTGTTTACAGTTGCGCTTGCCTATAATTATACCATCGATGTTCAGGGCGAAACCATTCACAACAGCAACAACGTATTCATCAGCACCCAGGGCAACATAGGGCGACAGAAAACAATCAACCTGTCTGCCAATAGCAACTTTCAGCCGGCCAAATGGTGGTCGGTTAACTTATATGCCGAGGTTTATAAAAATACTTACCAGGGGGCGTTTTACACCGGGTACCTTAATCAATCGCAATACACATTTTCGGGCAATGGCAACAACCAGTTCACCTTATCCAAAACCTGGAGTGCCGAACTAAGTGGCTTTTATGATAACGGGGGCACTTACGGCCAGTTTGTTATACTGCCTAAAGGCATGCTTAACGCGGCTATCCAGAAAAAAATATTGAATAATAAGGGATCAATTAAGTTAAATGTGCGCGATATTTTCCACACCTTCAGGCCAAGCGGCACCATTACCAATATTGTGGGCGCCAATGCCACCTTCCATAACTTTTTAGATACCAGGGTAGCCACGCTGGCATTTACCTATAGTTTTGGTAAATTAACTAACACCCCTCAAAAGCGAGATACCGGCGGCGCCGAGAGCGAACAAGGGCGGGCGCATTAATTGAATGGGGTGTTTTTGAATTTGGGAAGATGTGATTCCTTTGGTCCCTCAGGGTTTTTATAATGCTATTGAGTTAAGAAAAATTAAAGTTTTACTTTCGCGTAAAGACACCGAGACGCTAAGAAAAAATCAGCAAATCACTTTGCGACTCTGCGTCTTTGCGCGAATACCTTTAACCTTTCCCCTTACAGCACCCGCTTCAAATTGTCCAGCATATCGGCGGTCATTTTGGGCAGGTCGTATTCCAGTTTCCAGCCCCAGTCTTGCTGCGCGCTGCTGTCGTCAATTGATTTGGGCCAGCTATCGGCAATGGCCTGGCGTGGGTCGGTATCTGTATAGCTTATCTCGAACGCCGGGATATGCTTTTTAATTTCTTCGGCCAGTTGTGTTGGCGTAAAGCTGATGCCGGCCAGGTTGTATGACGAGCGGATTTTAATTTGCTCTGCCGGTGCATCCATGAGGCTGATGGTAGCCCTTATGGCATCTTCCATATACATCATTGGCAGCGCGGTTTCGGCCGAAAGGAAGCTTTCGTATTTACTATTCTTCAATGCCTCGTGAAATATGTGCACCGCGTAGTCGGTGGTGCCACCGCCGGGCGATGCCTTCCAGCCGATAAGGCCGGGGTAACGGATGCTGCGTACATCAACACCATATTTTTCAAAATAATACTCGCACCAGCGCTCGCCCGCCAACTTACTAAAGCCATATACCGTGTTGGGGTCCATTACACAATACTGTGGCGTATTGTACTGTGGCGAGTGCGGACCAAAAACAGCAATAGAGCTTGGCCAAAACACTTTGGCAGTTTTAAACTCTACAGCAAAATCAAGCACATGGATAAGCCCCGTCATGTTTAAATCCCAGGCCATTTTTGGCTTTTTTTCGCCTACGGCCGATAGTATGGCAGCCAGCAGGTAAACCTGGGTTGGGCGGTGTTTATCAAATATGTGGTGCAGGTTATGCTTATCAAGCACATTTACAATTTCGAAGGGGCCGCTGTTGCGGATGGCATAGGTAGGATCGTTAATATCGGAGGCGATTACATTTTCGGCACCGTGGATGCCGCGTAATGCCATAACCAATTCGGTACCAATTTGACCATTGGCACCAATCACTAAAATTTTTTCAGTCATCAACTTTTAGTTTTGGCAAATGTAGGAATTTGCCTGAAAAATTAACCCTTACTTAAGCTGTTTACGCAAACGATTGATCAAAATAGTACCAGGATGCCAGGGCAAGTATTAAGTCGCAAGTATCAGGTGTCAAGACAGCAGCTGAAAGTCCGAATCAAAAAAGTCGAGATACTACCCTTAACGTAGTAAAAACAAGTCGAGATTCCAGCTCGCTGTGGCCCCATGCTGTTACATCAAAATTTCGCCGATGGAGTAGGTGCGGGCAGTGCCGCTTATCAATACCCTGTCGCCCTGGTCAATGCAAAACAATTTGCCAAGCCGGGCCGATAGTTGCAACGCCTCCATCTCTTTTTTATTTAACCTTTCGGCCCAAAACGGAATGAGCGAACAGTGTGCCGATCCGGTTACCGGGTCTTCAAGGATAAGGGCCTGGGGTGTAAAAAAACGCGATACAAAATCGCAGTGATCGCCTTTTGCTGTAACTACCACGCCACCGGGATCAAGATTTACCTGGTCAAACAGCTGCCGGTTCAGGGTTATGTTGCGCACATCGGCTTCGCTTTCATAAACCAGCACGTAGTCCCTTGCCTTAAGTACCTCTTTTGGCTGGATGCTTAATGACTGGCTAATCAGCTCAGGTAATACTGCGGGGGCAGGCTTTCTCGACGGAAAATCAAGCGTATATATCCCATTTTTTACGGTCACTATTAACTCGCCGCTCAGGGTGCAGAAAATAATTTTATCTGTTGGGTAATTTAAAATAGTAATAATGGCGTGCGCGGCAGCCAGCGTTGCATGCCCACACAGGTCCATCTCAATCTCGGGCGTAAACCAGCGCAGGTGAAAATGATCGCCGCGGTCAATAAAAAAAGCAGTTTCGGCAACGGCGTTTTCCTGTGTAATTTTCAGCAGTACCTCATCAGCCGGCCAATCCGTAAGCGGCACCACGCAGGCCGGGTTACCGCCAAACAAAGTATCAGTAAAAGCGTTAATCTGGTAAAGTTTCATTTTTTGTTTGCTGCTTAGTATCAAGTATGAGTACAGACCCTTACAGGTGTAAAATTAGAATCTTTTGGCTGTTTGATAACAAGGGATAAACATCTGTTTGCAACTATTCTGAAAAAATCCCCCTCAAAAAAAAGTATTGATACTTGATACCCAATACTTGATACTGCCCCTTAATGTGCAACAATTTTGATTTATCACGTTATAAAAGAAGTTTTTTGCTTTATTTTGTTTTTATGTTAAAAACCAGACTTGCCCTGCTTTTATTAGCATCGATAGCCTGCAGCACATCGGTAAGCGCCCAGCAAACCGATTCGCTGAAAAAGGACACCGTTAAAATTGATACCGCGCAGCTTAACAAGTTACGCATCAATTCGCGCCCAAATTCCATCCCCACCAGGGTTAGGCCAATCCAGATAATACGCGAGCAATTGCCTGTTAGTATGTTGGATTATAAGGTTATCCACTGGAAAAAGGCGGTAACTTTTGGGCTGAATTTTAGCCAGTCGGCCTTTACCAGCAACTATAGCGCCGGTGGTGTAAACTCGGTAGCGCTGGGTACAAACTTTATATACCATACCGAGTATAACAACGCTCCTTTTAGCTACGTATCTGAGCTTAACCTTACTTATGGCGTTGCCAAAAACAAAGGCCAGGGCAAACGTAAAACCAACGACAGGATTTACTTTGATAATAAGGTAGCCTCGCAATTATCTAAACACTGGTACCTTTTCGGCGCGCTGACGTTTGAGTCGCAGTTTGACAAGGGCTTTAACTATGTTGACCAGGGCAACGGGCGTTTTGATGCCCAACAGATCTCGAACTTTATGGCTCCGGGCTATTTAACCGAGTCGTTGGGTTTGGAGTATAAGCCAGCCCCTTACTTTGATTTACGTTTAGGTACCGGTACCGCAAGGCAAACGTTTGTTTTAGATAAAAGTATCCGCCGCTTTCAAACCGATAATTACGGTGTAGATACTAACAAAACTATTAAAAACGATTTAGCATTTCAAATGGTAGCGCTGTTTGATAAGGATTTGATGAAAAACATCCACCTGAATACACGCTATGCATTGTTTATCCCTTATGGGCAGTCGCTTAAATATGTTACACACCGCGTTGATGCTGTATTATCGGCCCGGGTAAACCGTTTAATCAATGTTACCATCAATGGTACGCTGTTATATGATCAGCATACCTCAAAAGATGCCCAGGCCACAGAAGGCTTGGCGCTGGGGATGTTGTACAGATTCCCGTAATAGTCATTGGTCATTGGTCATTGGTCATTGGTGAAAATTGGATAGCTGTGGGTTTGTTTTATCTTATTAAAAAAAACACATCTTTTTTGTTGATTTTGCCGGGCCGAAAACGGCATATACATCTGTCTTAAAATTAACTTTCAAAATCATACCTTTGTAACCTCAAAACTGGGATATTACAATGTTTGAAAATCTTTCGGATAAACTCGACAGGGCCTTTAAGGTACTGAAGGGGCAAGGAACTATTACTGAGATAAACGTGGCCGAAACCATGAAGGAAATCCGCAAGGCCCTTCTTGATGCCGACGTAAACTATAAAACCGCCAAAGCATTTACTGATGATGTAAGGCAAAAAGCATTAGGTAATAATGTACTAACAGCCATTTCGCCAGGCCAGTTGCTTACCAAGCTCATGAACGATGAGCTTACCGAGCTTATGGGCGGCACCACTGCCGAACTGGAAATAAAGGCTTCGCCAACCATTATCTTGATTGCGGGCTTAAACGGTGCGGGTAAAACAACCTTTACCGGCAAGCTGGCCAATTATCTTAAAACACAAAAAAATAAAAAGCCTTTACTGGTTGCCGATGATATTTACCGCCCCGCGGCTATTGATCAGCTGGAAGTATTAGGCCAGCAAATTGGCGTACCGGTATATTCAAACCGCGAATCGAAAGATCCTGTGGCTATTGCGCTGGAGGGTATTGCCCTGGCCAAACAAAATGGCCATAATATAGTGATTATTGATACCGCCGGCCGCCTGGCTATTGATGAAGCCATGATGGTGGAGATTGAGCAGGTGAAAAGAGCGGTAAAACCACACGAGATATTATTTGTAGTTGACTCGATGACAGGTCAGGATGCCGTAAATACCGCTAAGGTGTTTAATGACAGGCTTGATTTTACCGGCGTAGTATTAACCAAGCTTGATGGCGATACCCGCGGTGGTGCAGCCTTATCTATTAAATCGGTTGTAAATAAACCCATTAAGTTTATAGGTACCGGCGAAAAGATGGAAGCACTTGATGTTTTCCACCCCGATCGTATGGCATCCCGTATCCTGGGCATGGGCGACGTGGTTTCGTTGGTTGAGCGCGCTCAGCAGCAGTTTGACGAGAAGGAAGCTGCCGAACTGCAAAAGAAGATCCGCAAAAACAAATTTGATTTTAACGATTTTTACAGCCAGATACAACAGATCAAAAAAATGGGTAACATGAAGGATCTGATGGGCATGATTCCGGGCGTAGGCAAAATGATGAAGGATGTTGAAGTTGATGATAACGCTTTTAAAGCTATCGAGGCCATCATCCAGTCAATGACCCCGTTTGAAAAATCAAACCCCGAAACTATTAATCAAAGCCGTCGTAACCGTATAGCCAAAGGTTCCGGAACCGATTTAACCGAAGTAAACCGGTTAATGAAGCAGTTTGACGACATGAAAAAGGTAATGAAACAAATGAGCAACCCCGCCGCCATGGCCAGCATGATGCGCCGCATGCCAAAAATGTAAAACTATTGGCCCCACAAGGGCATTTTAAAATGCAACAAAGCCCATGGTGATTTACGATGGGCTTTGTCATTTAACCAGGATGTTGTATTCGTGGCATGGTTATATGTCTCCCAACTCTTGATATCTGGTCATCTGATATTTGTTTTGTGTATTTTTTTCTATACAAAAGCACAAGTTATTTAATCTATTCCGGTTTTAATTGGTCAATGGCATACCATTTGTCTACGCAATGTCATGGTGCCGGGTTAATAACCCGGCATGTAAACCATCAATTTAATAGATAGATATTATGAAAACTTTAGTTAAATCAGTATTATTTACAGCAGCTTTTTTCGCGGCAAAGTCAAGCATTGCACAGGTTAACGTAGGTGCAGCAACAGCAACAAAAATTGTTACCCAAACAGCATTACCATCTGTTAACGCAGCTACTGTAGCTCAAAAAGCAGCAGCAACTACTACCAATATCACAAACCAGGCAGCCGCACAGGCGCAAAATGCAGCGGCGCGTACTGTAGCCCAAACCCAGGCAGCAACCACAGCGGCAGCCGTGCAATCGCAAACAGCCGCAAGCCAGGCAGCCAATGTAAGCGGAACTGTTAACACCGCTGCAGTAACAAATGCCGATGTTGCAGTGAATAACGCAAATACAGCTGCAAACCTTGCAGGTTCGGGTAACGTAAATGGCTCGGTATCGGCAGATAAGGCTGCAACAGCCGCAGGTAGCGCATTTACAGCATCAAAAAATGCCGCAAACAACGCATCGGCCGATGTTAGCGCTAAGGCCAACGATGTTGCCGCAAAAGCTACCGCAGCTAAAACCGCTTCGGTTAACACAGCCTCTGCAGTAGGTAAAAAGGCTATAACTGCCAGGAAAAACGTTAGTGTTAGCAGCACCGGGAGTTTAAATACCTCTGGTAGTGCAGCTACAACTACAAAAACCACCAAAGCAAGCTTATCACACAGTGGATCATCTGCAACCACAGTAAAAGCAGGTAAAAAAAGCGCAACAGTTAGTGCATCGGGCAGCAGTTCAACTAAAGTGAGCACTGCTAAACAGTAACATTAAATTATAGCAATGTAATTAGCAAAAGGGCCGTTAGCGGCCCTTTTGTTGATTTAAAACATAGGCCACGTACATCAAATCCTTCATGAAAAAACTTAAACTTACCGCGCTGCTTATAATTATGGGCAGCTGCACTGCCTCATTTGCACAACAAACCGTTACCGATACGGCAAAAAAGCCACAGGTAAAGGAGTTATTTGTAAATGCCGGGCTACAATACATGTCCAACCTAACCTACGCCGGCCGCCGCGATGAAAGCAGTGTGCCATTGTTATTGCCATCGCTAACACTGGTGAGCAAGCATGGATTTTTCCTGAGCGCAATAGGTTATTTTGATTTAAACGGGTCAAAATCGGGTGCCGAGGGGCTGAGTGTTACGCCGGGTTACGTTTTTGGGTTTGATAGTAAAAAGTATTACGGCGGTACCATATCGGCTACCAAATTTTTTATCACCGGCAGCAGCCCTATCATCTTATCGTCTTTTAATGCTACCATTGATGGTTCATTGTACGCCAACCCCGATAATATTGTAAAACTTAGCATCGGCGGCAGTTACCGTTTTGATAAAAACAACAAGAATGACATCATCAATACAGCCGAATTATCGAAGGAAATATTTGCGGTTAAAACCGGGGCAACCAAATTAAATGGACTTAAGTTTACGCCGACAGCGTCATTGTATGCCGGTACACAATCGTTTTACCAAACCTATTATACCGAGTCGCAAGTAACCCGGTCGGTAGAGTCGCCACAAAAGCAAACGCCTATCAATATCCTGTTCCCTAATCAGCCCAAGCAAACCATTATTACCCAAACCGTAACCCAGGAAAATCAAAAGGAAGTAAGAAAATACCAGCTGCTTGCCTTTAGCGGATCGATGCCAGTTACCTACGTTATAAACAAAGTGCAGATAGTTTTTACACCATACCTCATAAAACCATTTAACCAGGTTGATTATGTGAGCAATACGTCAAAAAACGGACTTTACTTTTTGTTCTCGGCTGGTGCCAGTGTAACTTTTTAATATAATTGCGTTTTTTCTCACGTAAAAATATTAACATATGGTTTAAATGCTGTAGTTTTTTATAAACTTCGCATTTAAACCGTTTTGTATGCGTTCAATCCTCTACTATAAAAAACTATTTCCTGTAGCTTTTACCTTTTTTGCGTTATCTGCCCATGCCCAGGTTCCCGGCTCGGCTATTGATGTGCAGCACTACAATTTTGCATTACAGCTTAATGACGACAATAACAATATAAAAGGCGAGGCCACCGTAGCCATAAAATTTATAAAGGATGCTGCCTCCTTTAGCCTGAACCTGGTAAAAAAGAATGCCGGTGGCAAAGGGATGACTGTATCAGCAGTAACCGAAAATGGCAAAAGCCTTAAATTTGAACAGGATAGCGATATTGTTAAAATATACACGCAGGTTAAAGCCCCCAGCAGGCACAACTTTATAATTAGCTACGAAGGTATACCTGCCGATGGATTGATCATATCTACCAACAACTTTGGTCACCGTACTTTTTTTGGCGATAACTGGCCAAACCGGGCACATAACTGGCTTCCCTGTGTTGACGACCCTGCAGATAAAGCAACCGTTGACTTTGAAGTAACCGCGCCCGATCATTACCAGGTAGTCGCCAATGGTTTACAACTGGAAGAGAAAGCGTTGGATAACCACCTAAAACTTACCCACTGGCAGGAAAACGTGGTGCTGCCTACCAAAGTAATGGTAATTGGCGTTGCCGAATTTGCCATTGACCATCCCGGCGATGTTAGCGGTATCCCGGTTTATACCTATGTGTTTCCCGAAAACAAGGACGCCGGTTTTAAAAACTATGCTATTGCAAAAGATATATTGCCGTTTTTCATCAAAAAGGTTGGCCCGTACAGTTATGAGAAACTGGCCAACGTACAATCCAAAACGATATTTGGCGGGATGGAAAATGCGAGTGCTATATTTTATTTCGAAGAGTCGGTTACCAGCAAGGGCATAGAAGAGTTAATGGCGCATGAAATAGCCCACCAATGGTTTGGCGACGGCGCAAGCGAAAAAAACTTTGCCCACTTATGGTTAAGCGAAGGTTTTGCCACTTACATGACCAACCTGTACCTCGAGAATAAATACGGTGCCGATACCTTAAAAAAGCGGCTAATAGAGGACAGGCAAACCGTTATTGATTTTGAAAAGAAAAGGCTGAGCCCCGTTGTTGATACAGCTGTAAAAGATAAATACATGCAATTGCTAAACGCCAACAGTTACCAGAAAGGCGGATGGGTACTGCATATGCTGAGGCGCAAACTCGGGGACGTTATATTTTGGAAAGGGGTAAGTAATTATTACACCATGTACAACGGACGTAACGCCAATACTGCCGACCTATGTGCTGTGATGGAAAAAGCCAGCGGCCAAAACCTAAAACCATTTTTTAAACAATGGCTACGGACTGCCGGCCATCCGGATTTAAAGATAACATGGGCACAACGCGCAAATAGTTCTGTTGTAGAAATATCGGTAACGCAAAAACAGGCATGGCTTTACGATTTCCCGTTGGAGTTTACTGTTAATGATAAGTCCTACACCATGAATATTAAAAATAAGGAAACCGGACTTAAAGTACCCGTGACTGCCGGCGATGTCAAGGTGATAATTGACCCTAACATTAATTTACTGGCATCTTTTAGCCTTGAAGGTATTACTGTGCAAAAGTAATAAGCTTGTGACTATCTGCTAAATAAATCAACAGCCCTATTGATTTATAAAATTTTATAATTATCATTGTGTAATACCTACACAATGATAATTATGGGCATATCGTCCCAAAAATCGTGGTAATGGTATACGTTATTCAGCCCCCGGATAATCCATAAACCAATTATATTAACCCAGATAACCATGAATAAAAACTCAACATTTTGGGCTTTACTGGCCATTTGCCTGCTGCCATTATTTGGCTACAGCCAAAGCAGCGATGCCATTATTGCCGGCGAAAACGTAGCCGTAACCAGCACCGATGCCGGGCAGGTACGCGGGTACATCCACAACGGTACCTTTAATTACAAAGGTATCCCTTATGCAACCGCCAAACGTTTTATGGCGCCCGAAAAGCCGGCCCCGTGGCAGGGTGTTCGCGCATCGCTGGTATACGGCGCTGTTTGCCCTATCGACCCAACTACCACCGTTAACGATCCCATCGAGTTTGGCTTTCAGCACAACTGGGGCTATATGAACGAGGATTGCCTGAAACTTAACGTTTGGACGCCAGGTATTAACGACCAAAAGAAACGCCCTGTAATGGTTTGGCTGCATGGCGGCGGTTTTGCAGCCGGTTCGGCTATTGAACTGCCATCCTATGATGGCGAAAACCTGAGTAAAAAAGGTGATGTTGTTGTAGTGTCCATTAACCATCGCTTAAACCTGTTGGGCTTTTTAAACCTATCAGCCTATGGTGATAAATATAAATCATCGGCCAATGTGGGTATGATTGATATTGTGGCCGCCTTGCAATGGGTAAAACAAAATATAGCCAGCTTTGGCGGCGATCCGGATAATGTAACCATTTTTGGCCAGTCGGGCGGTGGTGGCAAGGTTACTACCTTAATGGCGGCACCATCAGCAAAAGGCTTGTTCCATAAAGCTATTGTGCAAAGCGGCAGTTACCAGTCAAAATTTATGGATAACGATGTATCAAAAAGAATTGGCGCGGCTATGCTGGAAGTATTGAACCTGCAGCCAAACCAGGCAGATTCGTTACAAACCATATCATATGAGCGCCTGAGCGCCGCCGCAAAAAAAGCTTTACCTAAAGTTGCCCAGCAACTAAAAGCCGAAGGAAAGCCTGTTGCCGGTTTTGGCCTTGGCTGGGAGCCTGTTAACGACGGCGTGTTTTTGCCTTACCAGCTAAATGACCCCGCTGCTGCCCAACTATCAAAAAACATTCCCTTACTGGTAGGCTCAACCAAAACCGAATTTATGGCCTCGCTGATAAATCCGGCTATCCGTAACTTTAGCATGGACGATGTTAAAAGCTACCTGCAAAAAAAATATGCCGATAAAACAGATGCCTACATGGCCGAGGTTTTAAAAGCCTACCCGGGTACTGTAAAACCATCCGATTACCTGGATATTGATTTGGCAACCTTCAGGCCGGGTGTTATCCGCCAGGCCAATGCAAAATCGGCAGTAACAGGCGCGGCCCCGGTTTACATGTATATGTTTACCTGGCAATCGCCAGTGGCCGATGGCATGTTTAAATCCATCCACTGTATAGATATCTGTTTTGAGTTTGATAACATTAAACGCTGCGAAGAAATGACAGGTGGAGGTAAGGATGCCTATACCTTAGCCAATAAAATGAGCCAGGCCTGGATAAATTTTGCCCATACCGGCAACCCAAATGCCAAAGGCTTACCCAACTGGCCAGCTTATACCGCCCAAAGCGGCGCGGCTATGTTATTTGATAACAAAGCCGAAGTAAAATACCATCATGACGCTGCCTTGCTTCAAATGGCTTCGGCAAAATAAAAATCTGCAACATTAATAATATAAAACGGCTGCCTTTTGGTGGCCGTTTTTGTTTACCCGCAAGAAAGCGCCATCCCGGCATATTTAAATTAGCAGTGCGTGCAAATTTTTATATGGCGATCTTGAAAAATTTGGAATTTTTGCATAATATAATTTTGTAGTTTGCGTTATCAACCAAACAATCCATTCCAATGGCTCGTTTAACTACCTACTATTAACCTTTAAACCATTAACATCATGAACACAGCAGCAATTAAATCCATTTATGTAACCGCTTACAGATGGAACGCCAGAAATTTCGGACAAGGTGGCCTACCCAAATTTAACTCGCTTTTTGGCGTTAGTTTCCTGTTAATCCTTTTGCTAACCAACCTGCTGATGTTTACCCAGCTTTGCCTACATCAAAAATGGTTTAATATTAACCAGGTAACTGCAACTGTAATGCTTTTGGCTGCCTCGGGCGCATTGCTGCTTAATTACTTTATCCTGCTAAACAACGGCCGGTTTAAAAAATGGAATATCGCATTTGAAAAACTGAGTAAAAACAACCAAAAAGCATGGTCAATTATGCTGATGGCTTATGCCGTGGTATCCTGTGTGTTTTTCCTGTTTGTAAATGCGTTTTAATCTTTCAAAAATATTAGCCTCATTTTGACCTGGTTGTGCACATGGCAACAAAAATTTAACAGCCAGGTTATTTTATAATTATGCTAATTACATGAATTGTGCGTTATTTTGCATCACCTGCCGGTGGTACTGGTGTCGTGTCGGCGATAAATTGACGGATAGTCTTTAGTCCAGAGTTTTAAGCTCTAAGCCAAAAAAGAAGAAATTCAACTTTAGACTTACGACTTAGTACTGTTGACTTAACAATAGCAGGTAATATAAAGCATACCATAACCATGAAAGTGATCACAAAATTTAGCTGTCTTATTGCCCTAATTATCTGCACCTCGGTAAATGTTGCCGTGGCACAAACCAAAGCCGATGTGTTTAACCCTAAAGTACCGGTTACCTGGTTGGGGATGGACTTTTCGCAGGCAAGATTTATTGGCTCTGAAGCGGCATATAAGGCATCGGGCGAACTATTGAACTCCGAATTTGTAAGTAAATTTATCCCGGCCTGGGCAAACCTGTTTATAACCGAGCCAAAAACATACAACGTGCCCCGTGCCTCGCACCGCGATAGTGTACACTTTGCTTTTAAAGTAACCGAAGCTGTGAATAACGCCATCACCAAAGACTTTTTTACCGAGAAGCCAAGCGACTTTAGCACCCTCAAAGAAAAAGACATTGTTGATTTGGTAAAGAATTACGATTTCCAGGGGCAGAAAGGCCTGGGCATGATGCTGTTTGTTGAAGGCATGAATAAAGCAACACACGAGGCGGGCGCCTGGGTAACCTTTGTAAACATGAACGATAAAACAGTATTATTTACCGTTTATAAAACCGGAAACAGCCGTGGCTTTGGCTTCCGTAACTACTGGGCACATTCCTGGTACAACATCCTGAAAGATTTTGCCAGCGATTTTGATACGTATAAACAACGGTCATAAGTATTTAACAGCGGCGCCCATAAGGCGCCGTTTTTGTTTTAGGCACATTTTTATGTTCCTTTTATCTTGCGATACTTAAAAATTTTTATCTTACGCTTTGAACAAACTTTATCATCGTGTTAGTTAAAACTTTTGGCAGTGCGGTTTATGGGATACAGGCTATCACCATTACAGTTGAGGTAAATATAGCGGCAGGTACCAAATATTTTATTGTGGGCCTACCGGATGTGGCTATTAAAGAAAGTTATTTCCGTATTGATTCGGCACTAAAAAATTGCAATTTCAGGATGCCGCGGCAGCAGGTAGTGGTAAATATGGCCCCGGCCGATATCAAAAAAGAAGGCTCGTCATATGATCTCACCATTGCTACCGCCGTGTTAGCCGCCTCGGGCCAGTTAGATGCCGAGGAACTTGATAAGTATATCATTATGGGCGAGCTATCGCTTGATGGTAGCTTGCAACCCATCAAAGGTGCATTGCCAATAGCCATACAAGCCCGTAAAGATGGCTTTAAGGGCTTTATCCTCCCCAAACAAAACGCCCGCGAGGCCGCCATTGTAAATGACCTGCAAGTTTATGGTGTTGAAAGCATTAAAGAGGTTGTGGGGTTTTTTAATGGCGACGTAAAGCTTGAACCTGTAATTGTAAACACCCGCGAAGAGTTTTACGATAGTCTGTGCAACTATGACAGCGACTTTAGCGAAGTGCGCGGCCAGGAAAACATCAAACGCGCGCTGGAAATTGCAGCTGCGGGTGGCCATAACGTGATCCTGATCGGTCCGCCGGGAGCCGGTAAAACCATGCTGGCCCGCAGGTTGCCATCCATTTTGCCACCGCTAAGTTTATACGAAGCATTAGAAACCACCAAAATTCATTCCGTTGCAGGTAAGCTTGCCGCTGCCGATGCGTTGGTTACTATTAGGCCCTTCAGGAGCCCGCACCATACAATATCAGATGTGGCCCTTGTAGGCGGCGGAAGCAATCCAGCCCCCGGCGAAATTTCGCTTGCCCACAATGGTGTTTTGTTCCTGGATGAATTACCCGAATTTAAACGCAGCGCCCTGGAAGTAATGCGCCAGCCGCTTGAAGAACGCCGCGTAACCATCTCAAGGGCGAAATTTACCGTTGATTATCCATCGAGCTTTATGTTGGTGGCCAGTATGAACCCTTGTCCCTGCGGCTACTATAACCATCCCGAAAAAGAATGCATTTGTCCGCCGGGAATGGTGCAAAAATACCTGAGCAAGATATCGGGCCCGCTGCTGGACAGGATAGACCTGCATGTGGAGGTTACCCCGGTGAATTTCAACGAGCTATCGTCAGACAGGCTGGCCGAAAAAAGCGAAAACATCCGCGAACGCGTGATCAAAGCCCGCGAAATTCAGATAGAACGCTTTGGCAACCGCCCCGATTTACATGCCAATGCCCAAATGAGCCCCCAAATGGTACGCGACCTCTGCAAAATAGATGCCGCCGGCCAAACCCTTCTGAAAAAAGCCATGGAAAAACTTGGCCTGAGCGCCCGCGCCTATGACCGCATCCTCAAGGTAGCCCGCACCATTGCCGACCTTGCCGCCAGCGAAGAAATTAAACTGGAACACCTGGCCGAAGCTATTCATTTCAGGAGTTTGGATAGAGAGGGATGGGCAGGGTAGCGTAGGTATGGTTGCCATGGAGACTCAAAAACATAATAGTCTGAAGTCATAGAATCGAAAGGTAGGCTGAAAAAGGGTAGCTTGATAAAAACAGGTATGGGAATTTTAAAGAAGACGACTTTAAAAATAGCAGTATTTTCATTAATCTTATTAAGCTGCAACAGAAACGGAGGCAATTTCAATAAAAACAGATATGTATGTATCTATAAGTACAATCTAAATAATATGACGAAGGCCAAACCTATATTGACGGCTATAGCCATGATAGATGATGAACTTTATTATTTTGCACAGGATTCAATGCTTATGGCTTATAAGCAATTACCCCTTTCATCAGCAAAAAAAATCAAGGACAAAGAGTTTCTGAAAATATTACAAACGTTAAATATTAATAGGCTACAGTCGCTATCGCTAAAAAAAGACTATTTGAATTGTAGTTGTTTACCACAAACAATAGAAGAATTTGTAATCAGCAAATCGAGTAAATCCAGGCCGATAGGGTTTGCTATTTCGGGAGGCTTTGCGAATTGCAGTGCAGATTCCAAATGTAAAATCCTTGAAATTATCAGTAAAAAATTCGCTGAAATTGAGGGTTTATAATGTCCATGCTTGTGTTGTTACATTGCGAATACCCCCGGGGTATTAAAGTGGGAAAGATTATCAACAACTTATATCACAAACATCCCGATGGAATATGAGCAAAAATATTCAGTTTGCTATGACAAAGGTAGAGCCAATAAACGGCAACCCCTACCAATACCCAGTTTAGCCCTACATCCTTTGGGGTACGCTATTTTTTATGTAAAAACAAACCTTGTTGTTTTTTGCAAATAAATTAGCTGATAAAAAAAGACATCCTGTATATAGGATATCTTTTTAGCTTAAAATAGCCTTAAAATATAAGAGAATTCGTAAACGATAAATAAAATTACCAGCATGGCATGAAAAGTTTTGTTATTCACTTTCATGGCCACCATGCATAACACAAAATGGCTAATGTTACGAATGGGGTATTCCAGGGTATAGTGGCTGTAGTAGGCGTGGCCTTTTATAAAAGTATCCACCATATCTAACAGGTAACTTGCCCCTAATATGCCGAATATCCATTTGCGACGCGAATAAAAGTAATCGTTGTAATCTTTATAGTCGTTAAGGTCTTCGGGGTATAGCAGGGCGCATACGCTGTAATAAATTACGATGTAAAATATCACGAAGAAATACTCCAGGAACAGCCAGTGTTTAATATCGTGCAGGTTAAACTCCCACCACCAAAAATGCAGCAATAACAGGAACATGTAAAAGGCCCACAGGTTGTGCACCCAATAAGGTTTATTGCGCCCCGGATGCTGAATTTGCTTAGCCGCCCCTTTAAGCAAATGGGTAATGCTAAGGCCCAATATAATACCAATAACAGATTTGATGTGGCTGAAAAAATCCATAGATAGTAACGTGGATGGTAATAGTTAAATGTAGATATTTGATAATTAGCTTTTAAGAAAAATATTAAATATCGCGCTCCCAATGACACAAGACCTGAAAGACGAGGCTTTAGAGCAAATAGAACTGGATGTAAAGTTTGGATTTGAAAATGAGCAACAGATTTTTGAAGGTTTAGAAGATATGTTTTATGAAGAGGATGACATTGACGAAGAGTGGTTAAAACAAACCATCCACCAACAATACAATCAGCATCAAAAGGAAGCTTTGCAGTGGGCAAAACCAACCGGATTTGATAAGCTGGCCAAAGCATTTGACCAACTGATTGCTCAAAAGATAGTATGCCTGCACAATGCCGGTTATACCAAACAAGATGGCGCAGGCGATTGCATGGAGACGATAGAGCGGCTGGAGGAATTAGGTGTTAAAGCTAATGGCTTTTGCTATTATCACTCGCAGGATTTAGCCAGGGCTATTGACCCCAATACCCGGAACTTGTATTTAGGTTTTGATAGCGTTACGCAAAATGACGACGAAGCCCTGCAGGTTGCCCAAATGATTATTGCAGCGGTCACGGAAAACGGCCTCCAGGTAAACTGGCCAGGCACGGTTACCCAACGGTTAGAAATTGTAAACATCGACTGGAAAAAAATACCCGACGATGAAGAATGGGGAGCAGAGCGGGTTATACAATTAATGGCGAAGCCCCAAAGCGGATAAAAAACCATTTTGGAAGATTTAGTAACCGGCTATAGCAAGTTTATGACAGGTGTGCAAATACAATTTTTACGCAGAAGTTTTTTGTTGACTTTAGTGATGTTCGTGGCATCACTAAAGTCCTGTTCGGGAAATTCAATAGACTCTATTAAAACAGACAAGGATGTATTCATATTCGTAAAACAGTTTTTTAGTAAACAAAATGCAAAAGAAAAGTTCGATAATTATTATACCGAGGCTATTGAAGTTCCCGACTCCCTAAAAAATAAGCATTGGTTTAAGGCGGATATCGACAATAACGGAGAAACAGACTTACTTGTTTGCGGTGCTGAGGACCGATCAGAAATCTTTGCTATACTTTCCTTTAAGGGCAAATACAAAAGAATTGTACCCAAATACCTTTGTAGGTATCATTTTTTTTATCCGGCTATAAAAAGAGAAAATGGCAAAAATGTAGTTTTATTTTACAGTCCTGATAAAAATGGTCATTACGATGAGTCAGGAAAATTCATTTATACAAAACTCGATTGCGATACGCTTACTGTAATCGACAACAAATTTGTTAACTATGTTAAAGACCCTGTTCGGCACGATATAAACCAGGTTATTATTAGTAATGACGGATTCTGCGAAGGCAATTGCATGCCTTTTCATATTAACATTGATGCAAAAAAGCACACTGGCATTATTATAGACCCAGTTAATAAAACGCACACTATTAAAATAGCCCGTGCGGAAATAGACAGTATTTTATTATTGATTGAGCGTTCAAACTTCAGCCATTTAAAAGATAAGTACACTGTAGGTTGTACAGATCAAACTACAACCACGCTGACTGTTATTTATGATGGTGGTAAAATAAAAAAAATAGAAGATTATGGTTCGTCCGGAAACTTTACGCTATCAGAAATATTCCATATTGCCTTTAATTTAAAGGGCATTGTACGAAATGGTCGATAACAATCTGGTTCTTTGTTAACTACTTATTTATTCCAGTCTCAAGCAATTACTCACTGTAAAGCGACTTTTAATCCCCTAAAAAATCGCCTCCGCAATCCTTTTAGTTGGCCCGGCGTTGCTCATGGTATAAAAATGCAGTACCGGTACGCCAAAAGCTATTAACTCGCGGCATTGGTTTATCATCCATTCTACACCGATATCCCGAACGTCTTTTTCTGATTTGCAGCCGTTAACCGCGTCGCATAAATCTTCGGGCATATCAATATGGAAGGTTTTTGCTAAACCGATTAACTGTTTTGAGTTAGTAACAGGTTTTAACCCTGGTATGATAGGCACATTGATGCCGTTGGCCCGGCAATTATTCACAAAATCGAAGTATTTCTGGTTGTCAAAAAACATTTGGGTAACAATAAAATTTGCACCCATATCCACCTTTTGTTTCAGGTATTTAAAGTCGGTTTTAAGGTTTGGTGCCTCAAAATGCTTTTCGGGGTAGCCGGCAATGCCAATGCAAAAATCGGTTTTCAGGCTATCGTCGTTGTGTTCATGCAGGTATACGCCGTTGTTCATGTTCACTACTTGTTGCAGCAAATCGGTAGCGTAGTTATGCCCGTTGGGGGTTGGCACAAATGATGCATCGCCCCGGCGTGCATCCCCACGCAAAACCAACACATTCTCGATGCCTAAAAACTGCAGGTCAACTAAGCCATTCTCTGTCTCATCCTTGGTAAAGCCACCACACAACAAATGCGGAACGGTATCTACCTTATATTTATTCATGATAGCCGCGCAGATGGCGATGGTACCCGGGCGTTTGCGATAGCTCAACTTCTCCAGCAAGCCATTATCATGCTGCTTGTAAATAAAGTCCTCGCGCAGCGAAGTAACATCAATAAACGGCGGCTTAAACTCCATTAATGGGTCAATGGCATCGTAGATGCCCTGAATGCTCTGACCCTTCAGTGGTGGGATAAGTTCAAAGGAAAAAAGTGTTTTGCCTTTTGCATTAGCAATATGTTCCGTTATTTTCATTGTTTGTTCTGGTACGAGTTTCTTATTATATCCGTCATTGCGAGGTACGAAGCAATCCCCGATTTGCAAATCCGCCCTGTATAGTTCGGGATTGCTTCGTACCTCGCAATGACGGTTTGTTGTATGTTATTATCAATATTTTTTTAATGTAGAGACGCAACATTTTGCGTCTCCCGCATGCAAATCCAACCTTGCAAATCCGCTTGTCTGGTGGGAGACGCAAAATGTTGCGTCTCTACAACAACCCCGGTTGCAGCCATGTCATTACTTTTTTTCCAGCTCCGCTGGTGAATACTCGCAATGACGGTTTTTTGTTTATTCTACTTTTAATAATTTATGTTAGGACCAAGCCAACGTTCAACATCCTCAATTGTCATTTGCTTCCTCAAAGCATAATCCTCCACCTGATCTTTACTTATCTTACCTAATCCAAAATACCTGGCCTGAGGATGCGCGAAGTAGAACCCGCTTACAGCTGCTGCAGGTGTCATGGCTAAACTTTCGGTAAGGTGCATTTTGGCATTTTCCTCGGCCTTCAATAACTCAAATAAGGTTGTTTTCTCTGTGTGGTCCGGGCAGGCAGGGTAGCCCGGGGCTGGGCGGATGCCTTGATATTCTTCCTTGATGAGGTCGTCGGTGCTTAGCTGTTCGCCTTTGCTGTAGCCCCAGTATTCTTTACGTACCAGTTCGTGCATTTTTTCGGCAAAGGCCTCGGCAAAGCGGTCGGCGAGGGCTTTGGCCATAATGCTGTTATAATCGTCATGGTCGGCCTCAAATTCGGCAACCAGTTCATCGCAGCCAATGCCCGTGGTTACGGCAAAGCCACCAAAATAGTCGGGCACACCGCTTTCTTTTGGTGCGATAAAATCCGATAGCGCATAATACGGGTCGCCTTTAACCTTTTCGGCCTGTTGGCGCAGGGTATGGATGCGGGTTAACAAAGTAGTGCGGCTTTCGTCGGTATACAATTCAATATCGTCTCCAACACTATTGGCCGGCCAAAAACCGATAACACCGTTGGCGTGTAGCAGCTTTTCTTTTACTATCTTTTTTAACAATACCTGTGCATCATCAAAAAGTTTTTTAGCCTCATCGCCCACAAATTTATCGGCAAATATCTTAGGATAGCTGCCGCGCAATTCCCAGGTATGGAAAAACGGTGTCCAGTCGATATAAGGGACTAATTCTTCCAGTGGATATGATTCAAATACTTTGGTACCGGTAAACGTTGGCTTAGGCGCTACATCGCCGTCCAGGCTAACCTGGAAACGGGCTTGCCTTGCCTGGTCGATAGTAACAAAACGTTTATCCGATTTTTTATTCAAATGCGCTTCGCGCGATTTTGCGTATTCATCTTTAATATTTTTGATATAGGCATCCCGGCCATCACGGTTCATCAGGCTGCTGCACACGGTAACACTGCGCGATGCATCAAGCACGTGGATTGCAGCACCCGAGTAATGCGGATCGACCTTAACAGCCGCATGGATACGCGAGGTAGTAGCCCCGCCAATGATTAACGGAATAGTAAAACCTTCGCGCTCCATCTCTTTGGCAAAGTGGACCATCTCATCCAACGACGGCGTGATTAAACCGCTGAGCCCGATGATATCTACATTTTGTTTTTTAGCTTCTTCAATAATGCGTTGCGCCGGTACCATTACCCCCAGGTCAATCACCTCGAAGTTGTTACAGGCCAATACCACCCCTACAATGTTTTTACCAATATCGTGCACATCGCCTTTTACGGTGGCCATCAATATTTTACCGGCATTAGCACGGCTGCCGCTGCTGTCTTCGCCGGCATCAATAACCCGTTGTTTTTCCAACTCGATAAATGGAAGCAGGTAAGCCACTGCCTTTTTCATTACCCGGGCCGATTTTACTACCTGTGGCAAAAACATTTTGCCTGCGCCAAATAAGTCGCCCACGATGTTCATGCCGTCCATCAGGGGGCCTTCAATTACTTCCAGTGGTTTGCTGTATGTTTGGCGGGCTTCTTCCACATCGTCATCCAGGTATTCAATAATGCCTTTTACAAGCGCGTGCGATAATCTTTCCTGTACGGTTCCTTTACGCCATTCTTCATCGCGTACAACCTCTTTACCTTTACTTTTTATAGTATCTGCGTATTCAACAAGGCGTTCGGTAGCATCGTCGCGGCGGTTAAGCAGTACATCTTCTACCAGCTCAAGCAGGGTTTTATCTATTTCCTGGTAAACTTCCAGCATGCCGGCATTTACGATACCCATATCCATACCTGCGCCAATGGCATGGTACAAAAATGCGGAGTGCATAGCTTCGCGCACCACATTGTTGCCCCTGAAAGAGAAGGAGATATTACTTACCCCGCCGCTCACTTTGGCATGTGGCAGGTTTTGTTTTATCCAGCGCGTGGCTTCAATAAAATCAACCGCGTAATTGTTATGTTCCTCCAAACCGGTTGCAACGGTTAGGATGTTGGGATCGAATATGATATCCTGAGGAGGGAAACCAACCACATCAACCAGTATATCATATGATCTTTTACAGATCTCGATACGGCGTTGTAACGAATCGGCCTGGCCGGTTTCGTCGAAGGCCATTACAACCGTGGCAGCGCCATAGCTCAGGATTTTGCGGGCCTGCTCAATGAACTTTTCTTCGCCCTCTTTAAGCGAGATGGAGTTTACGATACCCTTACCCTGGATGCATTTTAAACCAGCCTCAATAACGGTCCATTTTGATGAATCGATCATGATAGGCAGTTTGGCAATATCAGGTTCGGATGCTACCAGGTTCAGAAATTTTACCATTACCGCTTCCGAATCAATCATGCCCTCGTCCATGTTGATGTCGATAACCTGGGCACCGCCCTCTACCTGTTGCAGGGCAACGGCCAAGGCGGCTTCATAATCTTCAGATAAAATAAGTTTCGAGAATTTTGGCGAACCGGTGATATTGGTACGCTCGCCCACATTTACAAAAATGCTGTCGGGCTTTATGGTAACCGCTTCCAGGCCGCTCAGGCGCAGGTCGGGTTCAATTTCGGGGATAAGTCTTGGGGGATATTTGGCCGCTTTATCGGCTATGCATTTGATGTGCTCGGGCGTGGTGCCACAACAACCACCCACAATATTAACCAACCCGGCTTTAATAAAATCATCAACCTGGTGCGCGGTTTCATGCGCGGTTTCGTCGTACTGGCCAAACTCGTTTGGTAAACCAGCGTTAGGATATGCCGATATAAATACATCTGCTTTCTCAGAAAGTTCGGCCAAATGCGGCCTCATTTCTTTGGCACCCAAAGCGCAGTTTAAGCCCACTGAAAGCAGGTTGGCATGGCGTATCGAGTTCCAGAAAGCTTCAACAGTTTGCCCCGATAAGGTACGACCAGAGGCATCGGTAATAGTACCGGAGATCATGATAGGCAAATGCTTGCCCGACTCATGGGCGTATCTATTGATAGCGAACAAGGCCGCTTTGGCGTTCAAGGTATCAAATATGGTTTCAACCAATAATAAATCCGATCCGCCATCAACCAGGCCACGTACCTGGTCGTAATAGGCATTGGCCAAATCATCAAAGGTAACGGCGCGGTAACCAGGGTCGTTAACATCTGGCGACAAGGACGCTGTACGATTGGTTGGCCCAACGGCACCCGCCACAAAACGCGGCTTTGATGGATTTTTTTGATTGTATTCGTCGGCCACTTCGCGGGCAATACGCGCGCCTTCGTAGCTAAGTTCGTAGGCCAGCTCTTCCAGCTTATAATCGGCCAGTGAAATAATTTGTGTGCTGAAGGTATTGGTCTCGATGATATCGGCACCGGCATCCAAATACTCGGCATGAATGGCCTTGATGATATCCGGGCGTGTAATATTCAAAAGGTCATTATTCCCCTGTAGATCGCTGATGTGATCTTTAAACCTTTCACCACGAAAATCCTTCTCGGTAAGCTGGTACCGCTGTATCATGGTACCCATAGCCCCGTCAATTACAAGGATGCGTTTTTCTAATTCTTTTCTAATGTCCATGGTTAGTATCAAGTAGTTAGTATCAAGTATCAAGTACGGAAACTCCGGCCCATGATTTTTAATTAGATCAACACAAAAAAATCTTGCTACTTGATACTAACTACTTGCTACTAAAAAAAGCTTACATCGAAAAGTCGGGTGTTCAATTGACTTTCGCTTATCTTTCCAGGGGCTGTTTAGCCGGCCGGGTAGAATGTAGCACCTTGTGAAGCACAGGTTGCTAAGACATCGCAGGGTCTAATCCCTCCGTCTTTCTCCATAAGCACTGCAAAGGTGCATAATAAAGCCGTAAAATGCAATAGTTTATATGCCCGGCTATGTGTACGCTAAGTAAATTTATGTGTACAAAAAAAGCTGCCTTTGCGGGGCAGCTTTTAAATAATAAATATTGGTTGCTTTATTACCTTCTGCTACCGAACAAGCGAAGCATTGAAGTAAACAAGTTAATAAATGTGGTATAAAGCACAAACGCACCCATGATCACCAATTTTTTTGACTCAGCACTTCCGTACTCAATACCTGCACCAATTCTTTTCAGCATTTGCATGTAGTAAGCTGTTAAACCAACCATCAGCACCACAAATACAAAGCTAAGTATATAGCTAAGTTGCGGACTACCTAAAAAGAAGTTAACCATGGCCACAGCAAATGCACCAAAAAAGATCATAATTAAAATTGAACCAAATTTGGTTAAATCCATAGTGGTAAAATACCCGGCAATAGCCATTATACCAAAAACTACGGCAGCACTAATAAATATGGTAAATATGGATGTTGCCGTATAAATAAGGCCAAAAATGCTTAAGCTTATCCCCACTGAAGCAGCGTAAGCAATAAACAAGAACAAAATAACGGGGTACGATAACCTGTTGAGGCCAAAGCTTATAATCATCGAAAAGGCAACTGGTGCAAATATGGCTACATAACCCAAAGTTGAAAATCCGCCTCTTTCCTGGTCAACGATAAGGTTCATCAGGCCGGGGTTAAGAAAGAATTCGAAAGCGCAAAAAGCAGAAATGCCTAATGCTATAAACATCCATGCAAATACTTTACCCAAATATTTACGGGATGCATCGTCTTCAGTTAATTGTATAACGTTTTTATAAACGTATTGATCTTTAATTTCCATTTTTTTATTAATAAATTAATACACGAATATACGAATAATCGGTGAATATATTGTGAAGGAAAGTATCAGGTATCAAGGCAATTTTGCATATTGAACCAGTCCGGAAGTCAAAAATCTTGTTCCTTGATACAGGGCAAACGTATCTAATTGGGTTAACATAACTTAACACATTTTCGATAAAATTATTGCAAATATTTAATAATCAATATTTTATATTTTATCATGGTTAACATCAAACTGACCGCGCAATTTAGGCGCGTCCAAATACTGTGCCTGTTGTTGGCCAATATAAGCCTCTTCGGTAGCTGGATCATGTAACCAGCATCAGCCGATAAAAACAAGGTGTCGTTTGAAGCTTATATCTTCCCGACGCCATTAGCTATTTCTATTTAGATGGGTTTGTCCTGCTACGTGATACCGATTACTTGCTGCTATCCTTACTTGCGTCCGTTTTTAAATGACCCTGAAGCTGTGGATTTTGCGGGGGGAGCTTTTTTACATCCCTTTCTACCTCGGTTTGCTGTACAGATACGGCATAATCTGCAGGTTCGATGTGGCTGCCCGATGCTTCGGCATAAACCTGGGTAAACTCGGCACCAATGTATAGGATAGCTGATGTGTAATATATCCAAACCAGGATAACTATTATTGAACCGGCAGCGCCATAAGCCGAGCCCTGCGCCGTGTATTGAATGTATAAGCTGATAACGTACTGGCCCAGCATAAACAACAGGGCGGTAAAAAATGCGCCCGAGCGCACGTCGCGCCACTTGATTTTAACATCGGGCAAAAATTTAAAAATAATGCCAAATAATGTGGTAATTACGATAAGGGTGATTGCCAGGTTAATTCCTTTTAAAAGAAAACCGGTTACAACCGGTATAAAATTATGTATCTTTTCTTTCAGCGCGTCAAGAATAAGATTAATAGCAAGGGTTGTTAGCAGCAAAAAACCAAGGCTGATGATAAGTGAAAATGAAACAAATCTGTTTTTGAGCAATTGTACCCAACCGCGTTTAGGTTTGGCTTTTACGCGCCAGATGATATTTAATGAATCCTGTATCTCGATAAAAATACTGCTGGCACCTAATAATAAGGTAATTACGCCAATTACCACAGCAACACCTGATTTGCCCGAAAGCGCTAAGTGTGTTAAAGCATCCTGAATTTGCTGCGCAGGTCCTGGGCCAACGTAGTGAGCTATTTGTGGATAAAGCCTGTGGGTTGCAGCATCCTGGCCAAAAACAAGGCCCGCAACAGAAATGATGATGATTAATAAGGGGGCTATGGAAAAAACAGTATAATAAGCCAAAGAGGCACTTAGCTTTAAGCCATTATCGCTTATGAAGCCGCTAAATGTGGCTACCAATACTTTCCAAAGTTGCTTTAAATATTCTTTGCTCAAAACTTTCATGCTTACCATTTTAATCAATTATTACCCGGCGATAGCTAAGCAATTATAATGCCTTGGTGTAGCCCGCCTCTAAATATCTGCTCATAAATTTAATTTATAATGCCGTAAACGGAATATCGGCCAGTTGATAATTGCGCCATCCGTCAAAATCATAATGCCACCACTCGGTGGGCAATACGGTAAAGCCATGCGCGTGCATAATTGTTTTAAGTAGCTCGCGATTGGCGGTTTGTAATGTTGTAGCCCCGGGGTAATTGGCCGATGCCTTTTTGCTAAAACTATCAAAGCCAGTGGGCATCTGCAGTTCTTTTCCCGTTTTAAGGTCAATCAGCGTAAGGTCGATAGCGCAGCCCCGGTTGTGTTTGGAGCCGAATTTTGGGTTGGCCACAAAATTAGTATCGGGCGTGGTTTCGTAAAACGCTATGGAGACTGCGTAAGGCCGGTAGGCATCAAATATTTTTAAGCCCAGCCCCCGCGTTTTTAAATCAGCCTGAATATCCTTTAAAGCTTTTACAACCGGCAGTCTGGCATATGCTTTAGCTTGTTTGTACATAACCCGATGCATAAAGTTGTTAGTTGTGGCGTATCGGATATCCAGTTTTATAGCCGGGATGTATTTTACAATCTCGACAAGGCGTTTATTTGAATCGGCCTTTACCTGTGCTTTATACCCTGCAATACCACAAACGCGGGTGCTGTCGATATATTTATAGTGCTGCGCATGGGCATTAAGGCTAAGCAAAACAAAAGCAAACAGGCAATAACGCATCATACCATTACCTGTGCGATACGATGAGGAGGTCAAGATCCTTACACGGAATGGAAAACCGCTCGCCAATGTACTTATTGGTGAGCTGGCCCTGGTAAATATATACCGCGTTGCGTACACCCGATTTTTGCCATATCACGTTTTTAATACCTCCCTGTTCGCCTATATCCAGCAAAATGGGGGCAAAAATATTAGTGAGGGCATAGGTGGCAGTACGGGCAACCCTTGAAGCTATGTTGGGTACGCAATAATGAATAACATCATATTTGCGGAAAACCGGGTGCGTATGGTTGGTAACCTCCGAGGTTTCAAAACAACCGCCCTGGTCAATACTCACATCTATGATAACCGAATCGCGTTTCATGCGGCTTACCGTAGCTTCGGATATGATACACGGGCTGCGACCATCTTCGGCACGGATTGCGCCAATAGCCACATCGCAGGTAGTAATGGCTTTCTCTAACACAATGGGCTGCACCACCGATGTAAATACCCTTGCGCCAATGTTGTTCTGCAAGCGCCGCAGTTTGTATATTGATGGATCAAAAACTTTTACTTCAGCTCCTAATGATATGGCTGTACGGGCGGCATATTCGCCAACGGTGCCTGCGCCTAATATTACAATTTCGGTAGGCGGCACACCGGTAATGCCTCCCAGCATCAGGCCTTTACCTTCAAAAACGTTGCTTAAATATTCGGCTGCTATCAGTATGGATGTGGCCCCAACTATTTCGCTCATCGCCCTTACTACCGTCAACGAGCCGCCTTCATCAAGCAAATGCTCAAAACAGAGGGCGGTAACATTTTTTTTCATGAGGGCATGTAGGCTATCAGCCTTAAGGGTGGCCAGCTGCAGGGCCGAGATCAGGATTTGGCCATGTTTCATCATTTCAATTTCCTGCACCATTGGCGGGGCAATTTTAATGATGATATCGGCCTCGTAAACCGTTTTAGTATCATAAACAATCAGAGCACCTTGCTCGCTGTAATCCTTATCACTAAAGTTGGCAGCCTGCCCGGCATTGCTTTCCAGCATTACCTGGTGACCGTTATTCACTAACAGCGCAACCGAAAGCGGTGTAAGCGGAATCCTGTTTTCCTGGAAGGAAATTTCCTTGGGAATGCCAATAAATAATTGATTCTTTTTGTTTTTGACCTCCAGCATTGATTCCTGGGGTTGCATCATGGCCTGTTTGGCAACATCCGAAAACCCACTGTATTTCCCTGAACTCATGTATATGTTTTTTTCTGGCTGATGAAGATAAGAAAAAAGGATGTATCCTGAAAACTAAATATTTTCCACGCCAACCCACCTTGCACCGTCATCCAACACCTTAATGGTTATGTTTGAATAATGTTGGGGCAGCAGGTCGGGTATTTTTTCGGGCCATTCAATAAAGCACCATGCGCCGGCGTAAAAATATTCTTCATAACCCATGTCCAGCGCTTCGGTTTGATCTTTAAGGCGATAAAAATCAAAATGATAAATTTTATCCTTTGCCGTATGGTACTCATTAACGATAGAAAACGTAGGACTGCTAATATTATCCGTAGTGCCCAACGCCTTGCATAACTCTTTGATCAGGGTGGTTTTACCCGCGCCCATATCGCCATAAAATAAAAAAATACGGTTATTGCCGGCATGCTCAATAATGGCCCGGGCTGCCTGGGGTAAGTTGGATATGGATGGAATAGTTAGTTGCACAATGTTATAATAATTAACCGCCATGTCATTGCAAGCGTAGCGTGGCAATCGCGAACTATTCATGGCGGATATGCAAAGTTCGCGATTGCTTCGTTCCTCGCAATGACATAAAAATGAGTCCAAAATTAATCAAATATTCCCAACCAAAAATTTCAAAAATCTATCGGGCCCCTTGCATCACCACAGTCTCAAAAAATATTTTCAAAAAAGCTCATCAATCCATAACAAAACCTGTTGTTTTGTATATAACACGGTACTATGAGCAATATCCTTCATATCCTTAACGGCGATTCAACATGGCATAGCTTTAACCAAACCGGCCTCGATGGCGATGTAATGGTTTGGCGCGAGGTTTTATCAGAAGGCCCCTTGCAGGAAAACATCTCGTCGGGCACTTTCTGGAGCAATCGATCCAAATGGATCAGAAAAACTTTTAACGAACCGGAAGATGAATATCAGCATAAGGTGATTGACGAACTGGGCAAACTAAACGGCCAGTACGACGAGGTTAATCTCTGGTTTGAGTTCGACCTGCATTGCCAGGTAAACCTGCTGGGCGTAATGCGGATGCTGAACCAGCAAACCAATATGTCGGCCCCTGCTGTATTCCTGATTTGCCCCAATGAGTTTCCCGGCATTGACGATTTTAAGGGCATTGGCCAGTTAAACGGCGATCAACTGGAAGACTTGTATGACAGCCGCGAACAATTGAGCGACTGGGAATTTGAGCTGGCTGCCGAAGCCTGGCCGTTATACGTTAACGGCAATGCCGATGAATTGGAGCGCTGGCTTAATGAAAATTCCTTTTGGGGTGCTTTACACCTTATGAAGCCGGCGCTGCTTGCGCATTTGAAACGCTTAAGGCTAAATACCAACGGCCTAAATTACATTGAACAAAAACTGCTTGACATTTATAACAGCGGTATAAAAACCAGGCCCGAAATGTACCATGCATTCTGGTCGACAGAAAAAATATATGGTATGGGCGATAGCGAGATTGATATTTACCTTGACCGCCTGACGGAAAAACAACTCATACATTATTAGCCCCCGGGCACATCGGCCCTACGGCACCGTGACCGCGATGGTTGGCGATCGATCGCTTTCGTTCTTCATCCGGTCAAGCGCGGTTACCACGTAAAAATAGGTCTTACCCTTTTGTACAGTATTATCATCATAGCCGGGGTTGGCGTTGTATTCAATTTTGAGGATGTTTTTAGGATCGTCGATATTTATTTTCTCGTTATCAAAACGGTATATCACGTAACCGTAAACAGGCTCTTCGTCTTTAGCCAGCGCCGGGGCCTGCCATCTTACGGCTACGCCACCTTTTAAGCCGGGGCGGGCTGTGACGTTTTGGGGTGGGTTGGGCGCTATAGAATCGCGCCAGAGCATTACCGGCGGCAACGCAGGGTACCGGTAATAATTATCCCGCAATGAATCGGTTATCCCCAACGGATTATTGGTAAGCGAGCTGGAACTGAAATATACACTCCCCTGTACCCTCGGGTTATTCCTGATAAGGGTTATCTGGCTGGGCAGCTGGCCGGGGTTTTTAAAAGCCAGGGTTTTACGTTCATTAATACGGTAAGCGGCCTGGCCTATATAAAGGTGCCTGCCGTAGGTATTATCGCTCCACCAGCTTAGTAGTTTATCAAACGCGGCGGCACGGTTGCCAATAGGCCAGTACAATTGTGGGTTTATATAATCAATCCAGCCTTCCTGCATCCATTTGCGCGAGTCGGCGTAGTTTTCGTAGTATGATGATCCACCGTTGGTTTCGGAGCCCACTTCATTTTGTGACTTATTGGCCCAGATACCAAACGGGCTGATACCGAATTTGATATTAGGATCGTGCGCATGCACACTATCGGCAATCATTTTTATCAGCAGGTCAACATTGTGGCGGCGCCAGTCTTTGATATTATCAAAGCCCTGCCCGTATTTGGCGTAGGTATCCTCATCGTTTATTTTTTGGCCTGCAATGGGATAAGGATAAAAATAATCGTCCATGTGTACGCCGTCTATATCATAGTTATCTACCACATCCAATATTACCTGTACTATATAGTCGCGCACTTCGGGCAGGCCGGGGTTAAAGGTTTTGATGCCGCCGTAGGTAAAAAACCAGTCGGGCTTTATCCTGGTGATGTGCTGGGGGCTAAGCGCGGCAAAGTTGCCATCAAAAGTTGCCCGGTATGGGTTAAACCAGGCATGCAGTTCCATGCCGCGTTTATGAGCCTCGGTAATGGCGAATTCCAAAGGATCGTACCCCGGATTTTGGCCTTGCCGGCCGGTTAAATATTTTGACCATGGTTCGCGGCCTTTGGCATAAAGAGCATCGGCAGCGGGCCTTACCTGCAGCATAATAGCATTAATCCCGGTTTCCTGGTGCGAGTTCAGGATATCCAGCAATTGCTGCTTTTGCTTTTCCATGGTAAGTTTAGTACTTGTTGGCCAGTCGATATTTACAACCGTAGCTATCCAAACGCCCCTGAATTCGCGCTTGGGTTGGATTTTAACAGCGGCCGGGGCATTAGCCGGTTCGGCCGGCTGCGCCTTAACGCTTGTTATAATAAACAGGGTAAATATCAATAGTAAAATATGGCGGGATATATGCATTAAAGCCGATTTATTAAAGCTGCAAAGATATAAAACTCATATTGCAGGTGTTTTATTATAAGTCATAAAATTTGCTTGTATGTTGTGTTTTTGGCATTTTGTGCTTAATTTTAGCCGTCACCAATACATTTTTCAACCTGCATTTTTTTGAAAATCATATTTTTAACCTTTTTACGTTTAATATCGCTAAAGAGTTAACCACTTAAAAAAACAGTTAGAATTGCAATAAAAAGCATGTAATATCAATTAATATGAATATGCTTGTACATTAACATTCCGGTTAAAAGGGTAGATTTTTAAAACAGCTGCCGTTTTAAACTGTATTTAAACTTTAAATAATTAATTGCTATGGAAAATCAATATGGGCAACCACCTAAGAAAAATTCAAACGTAATTTATTTTCTGATTGTGGTGGTTTTGGCTTTGTTAGGTACCGACGTGTATTTGTACTTGCAAAAAAACAAGTCGGATGTGCGGATAGTTACCCAACAGGATGAACAAACCAAACTGAAAGCAGACCTGGACAGCCTTGAACACCAGGTTGAGCTGGTAAACGCAGGCAAGGCCAAAATGTCGGCCGAAATGATAGCCAAAAACGATTCATTAAAAGAAAAAATTAAAGTTTTACGGGTACAATTGGCAAAAGGGAAGCTTACCAAGGCCGAATTGGTAAAAGCCGAAGAAGATGTTAAGCAACTGCGTTATTTTGTAACCAAATACACCGCCGATATTGAAGAACTGCATAAGCAGAATGTCACGCTTACAACAGAGCGGGATACACTTAAAAACAACCTGGCCACGGTATCTAAAAAAGCCGATACCCTTACCAAGCAAAACCAGGACCTGGATGCCAAGGTAAAAGTAGCGCAGGCCTTAAAGCTGGCCACATCAAATATTGTGGCCTACAAAATAAAGGGTAGCGGTAAAGAGGTTGATGTAACCCGCGCCGGGCCTGCAAAAAAAATAAAGATAAATTTTACAGTTGCCAGTAATACGTTGGCCAATAAAACTATGCACGATATTTATGTGCGTATTATTGACCCTACAGGTAACCTGATAACCGCGCCCGATGGCGGTACATTTAGCTCCGATAATGCCGACCTGCAATACACCTACAAAACATCCATAGATTTTAAGGATGATGGCACCGAGTACACTATTGACTGGGTTAACCCAACCCCGCCGTTTGTAAAGGGTACTTACACTGTGTTGCTTTATGCCGATGGCAGCACCATGGGAAAAACAGGTTTTACACTGAAATAAAATAATTCAATTTAATTAATGAAAGCCCTGTTCCGGATGATGGAACAGGGCTTTTTTGATTTATTGCCGGTATGGCGCCGGTGCCAGGGACTGGGTGTTATATGATCTGATTTTCAATGAGATATTATATAAATTCGCCCCAAAATCCGTAAAAACACCTTTGCAATAACGTAGTTTTACGTGGCAATATCCACTGCGGGGCGGCTAAATTTACTTAGTCAATTAAATCAAAATTCCTGGCATTATGGATCGCGCCATTATCGAAAAAGACCAAAGGCAACGTGAAAAAATATTGCCGGTCCTTTATTTTTGTTCAAGCTTTTTTGGGCTTGGGCTCATAAGCGCACTTATTTGGGCGCATAATGTGCAAGCGGCCATGACCGCGGTGGAATGGATTATCGCCTGTACCATTAGTGGTGGTTTCATCGGTTTCCTTTTTGGCATCCCCAAAGTGGTGCAAAGCGCGGGCAGCACTGCCGGCGGCGATAATTACCGCCAGCAGGTTAATACCAATCTATCAGATATA
The DNA here is from genome assembly GCF_056401935.1 of Mucilaginibacter sp. P4_D1. Classification (NCBI taxonomy): domain Bacteria; kingdom Pseudomonadati; phylum Bacteroidota; class Sphingobacteriia; order Sphingobacteriales; family Sphingobacteriaceae; genus Mucilaginibacter; species Mucilaginibacter sp. P4_D1. Next base: position 21,771 of record NZ_JBFUIJ010000027.1, on the reverse strand, counting down.
TCCGATTGGCTCACAAAAATTATAGTGGGTTTGGGATTGGTAAAGCTTACTAAAATTCCCCCGTATTTAAAGGGAATAGCGCAGGCCTTTGCCACCGGCCTTAATGAAGCAGGTAAAACCGAAGCGCCCACTGCCATGGCTTTTGCGTATGGCCTTGTTATCGGTTACTTTGTGGTTGGCTTTTTGTTTGGTTACCTGGTTACCCGCCTTTACCTGGCTGCCGAATTCAGGGAGGTAGATAAGGCTGCTACGCTAACCGAACTAAAAAATCAAATTGACACCGCACAGGCAAAAATTGAAAACGTAGAGGCCGGGCAGTCAATGCTCACGCAGTCGCTCATTCAGAACGCCCCGGCCGCGGTAGCCGAAGATAAACAGGCCAACCTTGACAACCTGAAAGCACAGGCAGAGGCCTATATGAGTATCCGGTCGGGTGATTATGGTACGCGTGTGCGTATGAAGAATGCCAGCGCGGGCAATATGGCGGCCTATGCATTAACCAATAAAATTACCAAGGATGAGATCCTGGAGCTAAACGCTACCTCCTTTAACCAGGGGCTTATTGTGGCGCTTGCTACGCTGATCATCACCAAGCCCGAACCCGGCGACCTTGACCGTTTGCTGCAATATGCCGACCAGGTAACCTGGAAACACGTAGAGTACCGCGTGCTGAATGCCGTTAGCCAGTTAATGGCCCAAAAACTTGTAAAGGATGCAGATAAAAGCCGGATTAATAAACTCCTTGACATCTACCGCAAAAATGCCGACAGCTCTATACTCGACAGGATAAAAATATTGAGTGCCCAGGTGATAGATTACAGCGAAAAATAGGATGTTGGTATACCATTGAACCGTTTACGGTACGAGGGAATTATTGGATAGTAGTTAGTCGGATGTCTTAAATCCAAAGTCGAAAACAGGAAAATTATGCCCGAGACTTTCGACTAATGACTTTCGACTTAACACTTGTGCCTCCCAATAAATCTTTAATTATTGCTATAGCCTAATTTTTATTATTTTTGGGCACATAAAATTTAACGACATGAATTTTCCCGCTGAATTAAAGTACACTAAAGACCACGAGTGGATAAAAGTTGAAGGCAATGAAGCTACAATTGGCATCACCGAATTTGCTCAAGGCGAGCTTGGCGATATTGTTTATGTGGATATTGCATCCTTAGGGAAAGAAGTTGCTAAAGATGCCGTTTTTGGCACGGTTGAAGCAGTAAAAACAGTATCAGACCTGTTTATGCCTGTAACCGGTACAGTTACCGAAATTAATCCCGCACTTAACAACCAGCCCGACCTGGTAAACTCAGATCCTTATGGCGAAGGCTGGATGGTAAAAATCACTGTTGCCGATCTTTCGGAAATTGAAGGCCTTTTATCTGCTGATGACTATAAATCTGTTGTTGGCGCTTAATGAAAGCAACGCTAAAATATCAGGGGCCCGCAATATTGTGGGCCTTATTTGTTTTGATAATTTGCTCTGTTAACCTGGGATCATCGGGCAAATTCCCGCTTTTTTTTAAAGGTTTTGATAAGATTACACACACCGGGTTGTTTTTTACCTTAACGGTACTGTACTGTAATGGCGCCATAAGGCAACAAAAGCCGGTAACTTTCTCGTATAAGCAGGCATTCATAATCGTGGTAGCCGGTATTTTTTACGGCGGCTTAATTGAATTATTGCAATGGGCATTTTTTACATGGCGCAGCGCCGAATGGAGTGATCTGTTTTGCGATGTGTTGGGAACTTGTATGGGTATTTTTGGTGTTATGCTAACAGTAAGTGCAATTGGCAATGAAGAAAAGTAAACTTATTATCTTGGGTGCAGCAATCCTGCTAACTGGTTTTTCATCATGCGGCATCTTCAAAAAAGGCTGCGGTTGCCCAACTTTTGGAGTTACCAAAATTCAGAGCAATTTGAAAATTTGTTAATTTGAAAATGCCGTGCCCCGATATCTTTTTCGACTTTACATCATATTAAAATCATTTTCAAATTTTCAAATCCTCAAATTTTCAAATAATATAAAAACGCCATGGCTGTTTATTTGGATTTAATATAAATAAGCTTACATTTGCTCAGGTTAATTTTATACGATGAGACTTTCACAACTTGAAGTAGGCGAAATAGGGATTGTTAAAGAATTTACTGACCTTGAAATGTCGGTTAAATTGATGGAAATGGGATGTTTGCCGGGTGAAGAAATTAAAATTTCGCGCATAGCACCCCTTGGCGATCCGATAGCTATTCATGTTTCAGGTTATCAGTTAAGTCTTCGTAAATTTGAGGCCTCCACTATTATTTTGCAGTAGTTTTTGTAACCATTGAAAGCCGATATCAGAGTTGCGCTTGTAGGAAATCCAAACACCGGTAAATCAACTCTATTTAATATACTAACCGGTCTTAATCAAAAAATAGGAAATTTTCCTGGGGTTACTGTCGACAAAAAAACAGGCTTTTGCCAGCTGCCCGATGGACGCACCGCCGAAATTATCGACCTGCCAGGTACCTATAGCATCTACCCCAAAAGCAAAGACGAATCCATTGTATTTTCTGTTTTAGCCGACAAAGCTAAAGGCATGGTGCCCGATTTGATCGTGGTAATCCTGGATGCATCCAACCTTAAACGCAACCTACTGCTGTACACCCAGATAGCCGACCTGAAAATTCCGGTTGTTGTTGGCCTTAACATGATTGATGTATCAGAAAAAGCTGGTATTATCATCGATGTTAATTTGTTTGCCCAAAAGTTGGGTGTACCTGTGGTACCTATATCTGCCCGGAAAATAAAAGGGATCGATCAGCTTAAAACAACTATAGCCTACGCTAATAAAATTGCCCTGCAGCAGGATACTATTGATGTAGAATCGATTGCACCAAACCTGGTAGCACAAATTCAGGCCGAATATAAAATTGATAATCCTTATTTAGCCCTGCAGTTGGCGCACCAGCACGAAACACTGGGCTTTTTAACGCCTGCCGAAAGCGACCGCATTGAAGAACTGGAAAAAGAACATGCTTTCCACTCGCAAAAGGCGCAAGCCTCCGAAACTATTGCCCGCTATAACTTTATAAACGACCTTTTATACGATACCGTTACGAAACCCGAAACGGCGCATGACGAAACTGTAAGCAACAAAATAGATAAAATACTTACACATAAGGTATTTGGCTTTATCATTTTCTTCGCTATACTGATGTTTATTTTCCAGGCTATATTCTCCTGGTCGGCTTACCCCATGTCGCTTATCGAGCAGCTTTTTATAAAACTGCAAAGCTTAATAAGTAAAACCATGCCGGCCGGCCCTTTAGTGAGCCTGGTAAGCGATGGTATAATTGCCGGCTTAAGCGGGGTAATGGTTTTTGTGCCCCAGATAGCCATTCTTTTTGCATTAATATCCATACTGGAAGATACGGGGTACATGTCGCGCGTTACGTTTATGATGGACAAGGTGATGCGTAAAGTGGGGCTCAACGGCAAATCGGTGGTGCCGCTTATTGGTGGCTTTGCCTGCGCGGTACCATCTATCATGAGCACCCGTAACATCGAAAACTGGAAGGACAGGATGATTACCATTATGGTTACCCCATTGGTTGCCTGCTCGGCCCGCTTACCGGTTTACACCTTATTGATTGCGCTGGTAGTGCCCGACCGTAATGTTTGGTGGGTATTTAACATGCGGGGGCTTGCGCTTACTGCCATGTACCTGCTCAGCATTGTATCGGCTATTGTAGTAGCCTTCGTTATGAAATTTATCCTGAAATCGCGCGAACGCGGCTACTTTATTATGGAGCTGCCGGTTTACAGGATGCCGAGGTGGAAAAATGTGGCATTTACTATGTATGACCGTTCTAAAACTTTTGTTTTTCAGGCAGGTAAAGTAATTATAGCGGTATCCATCATTCTTTGGGTGCTAAAATCATACGGCCCCGGTGATAGGTTTGCGCAGATAGATAAAACTTTTAGTCAGCCCAAATACACTAAAACCATGACACCCGATAGCCTGGATAAGGTTATCGCATCAGAAAAGCTGGAAAACTCCTATGCCGGCGTATTTGGTCATGTAATTGAACCAGTTATTAAGCCTTTAGGGTTCGATTGGAAAATAGGGATAGCCCTCATCAGCTCGTTTGCTGCCCGCGAGGTTTTTGTAGGCACTATGGCCACTATTTACAGCGTAGAAGGCGATGCCGATAAAATGGAATCGGTTCAGCAAAAAATGCATGGCGCTACCAATCCCGATACAGGTAAGCCTGTGTTTACTTTGGCCGTAGCTTTTTCACTGATGATGTTTTACGCCTTTGCCATGCAGTGCGCCAGTACTGTGGCAGTGGTTTACCGCGAAACCAAAGACTGGCGCTGGCCCGCTGCCCAATTTGCCTACATGACAGCCCTGGCTTATTCGGCCAGTTTTATGGTGTATCACTTGTTGAAATAGGTTTGGGTTCATGGTTGATAGATCATGGTTCATGGCAGTAGGCTTTCTGGCAGGCTCTCAATAACTTTACAAACCATCAACTATGGTCCATGGACTATCGACTATCAATTCTTATATTTGTGTTGAGGTAAAAATTGGATAAAGTAAAAGTTTTAGAAAGATATCTTCCACCTGATGCAGCCCCACTCATCGGCCGCTGGATTGACTACTTTAAATGCGAGTTTAAAATTTCGCGCAACCGCGGCACTAAGTTTGGCGATTATCGGTCGCCATATGCCGGTAAAGGTCACCGTATATCGGTTAACTATGACCTTAACCCCTATGCATTTTTGGTAACCACTGTACATGAGTTTGCGCACCTGCATACCTGGAACGAGCATAAACAAAAAGCCAAGCCGCACGGTACCGAGTGGAAAGGCAATTTTAAAAAAATGATGCAGCCTTTTTTTGAAAAGGATATTTTCCCGCCCGATGTAAAGCACGCCATTACCAGCTACCTGGATAATCCGGCCGCCTCCAGTTGTTCGGACCTGAATTTGTACCGGTCGCTCCGTAAATATGATGCGCCCAAAGAGGCGATGTTAACGGTTGAGAAAGTTCCCTTTAAAGCCCTGTTTAAAATAAAAGGCGACCGCATTTTCAGGAAGGAAGAGCAGCTGCGGAAGCGTTTTAAATGCGTGGAGGTAAAAACCAAACGCGTTTATTTGTTTAGCCCTGTTGCCGAAGTGGAATTGGTGGAGGAATGACAGCGTGAAAAATGGCTGTCATGCTAAGTGATAAAATTTCGCGAAATTCTGAAGGGGGAATGACATCGTGAAAAGGGCTGTCATGGTGAGCTTGTCGAACCATAGCGGGCAAAGGCCTCTCCGCGCGACCCTTGGACGGGCTCAGGGTGACAGGCCCGTTTTTTGAGGGAAATATATGACTAAAACAAATAAGTCATAGTTAGATACTATGCGGTCTACGCTTTTTACCGCGTTTTTAAACTCATCCCCGCCCAACAAATTAAATCCGTACTTTTACCCCATGGCAAAAGTTATATCATTTGAGAACAACCCTTACCAGGAGAATACTTACATTTTATATGATGAAACCGGCGAATGTGCAATTATTGATCCGGGAATGTATACCGCTACCGAGCAAAATGTGGTGGTGAATTTTATAAAGGATAATAATTTAAACCCCGTTTTATTACTAAATACCCATTGCCATATCGACCATGTACTGGGTAATAAATTTGTATTTGATAAATACGGGCTCAAACCCAAATTTCACCAGGGCGAGTTGCCGGTACTAACCGCAGTAGTATCGTACGCTCCTCAAATGGGCATCAGGTATGAGGTATCGCCCTTGCCGGATGAGTATCTGCCCCAAACAGGCAGCATAAAGTTTGGCAATACCATATTAGAACTCATCTTCGCACCCGGCCATTCGCCTGCATCATTGTGTTTTTATGATAAGGAGGCCAATATTTTAATTGGCGGCGATGTGCTGTTCAGGCGGAGTATTGGCCGTACCGATTTACCCGGCGGCAATTTTACCCAGCTAATGGATAGTATTGAACAAAAACTGTTTACCCTGCCCGATGATTGCACCGTTTACCCAGGCCACGGCCCCGAAACAACTATCGGTTACGAAAAACAAAATAACCCGTTTTTGACTTAGCAATTGGTGCGGTTATACGTTGGACGCGCATGCTTAGAAAATTGGGGAGGTTATACGTTGCACGTTTTACGTTATACGTAGCCGGAAGAAATGAAATTAAACAAAAAACGTATAACTTACCACGTAAAACGTACACCCTAAATTGAACACCTCGGTATACATAGCTAAAAGATACTTGTTTTCGGGCAAGAAGATGCACGCCATCAATATCATCTCGGGCATATCCATGTTGGGGGTGTTGGTTGGCAGCGCCGCGCTTATTATTATTCTATCGGTGTTTAACGGGTTCGAGAAGGTGATCCTGTCGCTTTACAGCAATTTTACTCCCGAGATTAAGATAGAGACCCGCCTGGGCAAAACTTTCGACCCCAATACACCTTATTTTACATCGCTGCATAATGATCCGCAGCTGTTTTCATTTACCCAGGTGCTACAGGAAAAAGCTTTGATAAAATATGGCGACAAGCCATTTTTGGGGACGATAAAAGGCGTAAGCGACGATTTTTTAAAAAATGAACAACTGGACAGCACCGTACAAAACGGCTCCTTTACGCTGAAAAGCGGCGGGCGCAACTTTGCGGTGGTTGGTGCAACTATCCAGGGAAACCTGGGCATTAATGTACATGACGCGTTGTTGCCTATCCAGATATTTTCGCCCAGCCGTACCGCGGTAAACTCCGCAAATCCGTTGGATGAGTTTAGGGTACGCTCCATAAACCCATCGGGCGTGTTCGGTATCCAGCAGGATTTTGACGATATTGTGGTAACACCTATTGAATTTGCCCGCGATCTGCTCGATCAGCCTAAAGAAGTAAGTTCATTGGAGCTTATTTATAAAAAAGGCACCAATCTTGAATCGGTTCAAAACAAAATAATAGATGCTATAGGCAAAAGCTACACGGTAAAAAACCGGAAGGAGCAAAATACGGAGTTGTATAAAACCCTGAACTACGAGCGCTGGAGTATTTTTATGATATTAACCTTTGTGCTTATTATTGCAATATTCAATATCATTGGCTCGTTAACCATGCTGGTTATTGATAAGCGCGCAGATATTGCTATTTTGAGCAGCCTGGGGGCCAATAAAATGCTGATACAGGGTATATTCTTTTTTGAAGGGATGATGATATCGATATTTGGCTGCATTATAGGTATTGCCCTGGGCTTGGGCGTTTGCCTGCTGCAGCAGCACTATGGTTTAATAAAAATGGGGGCAACGCTATCGGTGCTCGACGCCTATCCCGTTGATTTGGAAATAGGCGATTTTGGGCTGGTTTTTTTAACCGTAGGGGCTATTTCTGTAATTGCATCGGGAATAAGTGCACGATTAAGCATCAAAGGATTGGACGAAATCAAACAGGATTTGTAAATTTGTTATATGAGGATAAGCTATTTTCAGTATCTGGCCTTTTTATTTGTTTTTTTTATAGCGGTATCCTCATGTAACAGGAAACCGGATGAAGCAGATAAGCCTGTTGTTTATAAAGGTTTATATAGTTTTGGCCCCGAGATAAAATCATTTAAAGATTGCGATAGCGGGCAGGAGTTTTGGGTAACCGATAGCTCGGCGCGGCTGGAGCTGCAATACTCTCAAATGAATTTCGAAAAACCTTATGAGCCGGTTTATGTTGAAGTAGAGGGGTTAAAATTAAAATCGGGTAAAGAGGGTATGGGATCGGAGTATGACAGCACCCTTGTGGTAAAAAAAGTAGTAAAAATAACAAAAGAGATCCCGCAGGATATGTGTAATTAGCTTTAAGTCCAAAGTCGAAAAGTCCAAAGTCGAAAAGTTTATTTCTCTTTTCTACTTTTAACTAAAGACTTCCGACTAAAGACTTCCGACTTCCTAAAGGGAACCAAATAAATAAACATCTGCCTCAATTGGCGTTAACTTATCAACATGGAATCAAAACGTCAGCAAAAATTTGCAGGGGTAATACAGGAAGACCTGGCCGCCATTTTTCAGCGCGAAGGCATGAATTATTTGCCTAATACCCTGGTAACCATAACCAAAGTACGTGTTACCCCCGATTTGGCCATCGCCCGTATTTTTTTAAGCTTTTTTGGCAACACTAATTTGCAGCTGGCCTTGCAAACCGTTAAGCTGCATGCCTCCGAAATTCGTTACAAACTGGGTGCCCGCATTAAAGACCAGGTAAGGATTATCCCCCAGCTGGAGTTTTTTGTGGATGATACCAGCGAATATGTAGAACGTATGGATAAGATCTTTGATAAAATAAGCAAAGAAGAGCGCCAGCCCGATACCGAATAGCAATTCAAGTCTTAAGTTCTAAGTCGGGATGAGTCTTGAGTCAATAAAGATAAAACCATTCTTTAGGCTTAAGGCTTGGGGCTAATGACTTAAAATGATCAATACTTCATGCACCGGCACCAACAGCTGAAAACTTATTTACAAAACCACCCCGATGCCATTGGCAAAGTGGTTGACTACAATGCCGGTGCCGACCGGCTTTTTCCGTTGGATTTTACCGCCGCCAATACCGGGTTGAGTACTGCCATCATTGGCGATACCCAACAATTTACCAATTGGGTAAGCGATAAACTGAAAGCGAATAATTGTCGCTACGGCATTGGCGGCTACCTGGAACACCGCACTATTTACGCCGCAAGCGCCCACTTTGATACCGAAGACGAGCCACGTCGCCTGCATTTGGGTGTTGATATTTGGGGCCCGGCGGGTACTCCTATTTATACGCCTTTTGCCGGCGAAGTACACAGCTACCAGGACAACAACAACCTGGGCGATTATGGGCCCTGCATTATACTGCAACATAACCTTGATGGTTTAATACTGTATAGCCTTTACGGCCACCTGAGCCGCAAAAGCCTGGAAGTATTGACTGTTGGTATGCCGGTTGAAAAAGACCGGCAAATAGCCACCCTTGGCGATAATACCGAAAATGGCCGGTGGCCGCCCCACCTGCATTTTCAACTGATGTTTGATATGGAAGGCAAGTTTGGCGATTACCCGGGTGTATGTAAATACTCGGAGATGGAAAAGTATAGGGCCAATGTGCCTGATCCGGGATTGGTGCTGGGGTTTTAACGCTATTCGTTTTATAAAAAGTCAACCAAAAGCGAGCTATCACAAATTGAGAAATCCCAGACTTACCAGGTTCTAAAAACTTCGTATGTCTGCGCCCGCATGTCGTTCCCCATGCAAAACCCCGCCAACCACCCCCACCATCCCACAAATGACTAATGACCAGTGACTAATGACTATATTCCAATTCCACCAATGACTAATTACCAGTGACCAATGACTATACCCCAACCCCACCATCCCACCAATGACTAATGACCAGTGACTAATGACTATACTACCACCAATAAACTAATGAACTAATGAACGTCAGCGAAATCCTCCGCTTTGGTAAAATACTCCAGCCCTAAAATCAACAGGGTCGACGTGGCGAAATTTACCTTTTGTATCGTGGGCAGCAGGTCCCAGTTGCTGGTGGCCCACAGGTACACGCCGTAGTAAAAAAGCAGCAAACAAGCAATACAAAGCAGCTTAAACAGCCGCAGCCTTGTTTTCAGGATATACACCGTAATAATCACTATGCCCGTCCAAAACAAACTGGTTGATATAATCAGCATCAAATCGTGATAACGGGTTACCGTTAAAAACGTGAAAACCACGTTAACCAGCCCCAGGTATTTGAGTATAATACCCGCATTTTTTACCGGTATTTTGCCGGCCATATGTACAAAAAACAGCGCATAACAACAGGGGAACAGCAGCATCCCCGCGTATGCCCAAATCATGGCCGGGTTTGGGGCGCCGTTTAGGGCCCTGGCGCCAAACAAGTTGCTAATAAAATTCCGGCTCCAGCTAAAGCCCACGGTAGTTTCATCAAACATGGTGCCGCCCGGGTAAAGCCCAATGGCTACCCCCATCAAAATCAGCCCAATTACTACACCAATTAAAACAGCGTGTTTCTTCATCATAGTCCAGGGTTCCGGTTTATAAATTGGGTATATGATGCATTTACCGCCCCATTGTTACCAATTTATTTGCCTTCGCCCATAAATATCCCTTTTACAAAAACCAACACCACCAGGCCCACCGTCAATGTGATGCCCATGAGCCCCCTACCAATGCACCAACCACCTCATGAACGTACTACTTTATAAACTGTGCTACCAACAAACTAATGAACCTTGAACTAATGAACTTCCCACCAATGACTAATGACCAGCCTCCAACCAACCCACCATCCCATCAATGAACTAATGAACTAATGAACCAATGAACTTCCCACCAATGACTAATGACTATCCGACTAATGAACTTCCCACCAATGACTAATGACCAATGACTAATGACTATCCGACTAATGAACTTCCCACCAATGACTAATGACCAATGACTAATGACGAATAATGGCGTTGCCTGCGGCCCGTGCTGTACTCATACTGCACAGGCATTAGGCGCGAGGCCGGTATCCACTTCCATCACTAACGCGAGCTGCGGGGATAGATTTTGATTGGTGCTACAAATGAGCGTGGCGATTTGCATGCAAGCACACCCCGATATTATCGGGACGGCAGCGGGGGGGAGCCAATGAACGGCCAACTAACCCACCATACCACCAATGACTAATGACCAGTGACTAATGACTATCCCTATCCAACACTTAGCGTCCGGCGAGGGATATGTCACCCTTTCAGGGCTCTCACATAGTTATCGCGTTATAAACACAGGGCGTCGCTCTGTGTTGGCATATCATCCCTTTCAGGGCCGGCAAAGTTCAAACCGGGTTGTGTACCAAACTGCCACCCATAGCCCAGCCCTGAAAGGGCGACATCCGCCTGCGATGGGCATCGCCCATCGACAAAACCACATCAACCAAAGCCCTGAAAGGGTGACATATTAGCCCTTTTTTAGCACAGGCCTTGAACAAGGGTGCGCCTGTGCTTCACATTCGTCTGTAAATTCACAAGCAGCCTAACCCGCAGGCAAGCACGCAACACTTGTGCTAAGATGGCGGCCGACAGGATGCTCCGGAGGAGCAAAAGCTTTGTAGCCCGAACAAATTAACAATCTTTGCGTGCCAGCGGTACGCAACACAACGTGGCTTGCGGGTACAGCACAACGCTTGTATAATAATTGGCATCAGTATCTTTCCAACCTCTTGATAGCTTTCCCTTTATAAAATCCCTCAAAAAACTAAAGCCTTATACGCCCGCTTGTAATAAAGTAATATAGTATCTTAGCCATAGTTTTTAACTATTACATGGTCGCCTTTAAAGTTAACTGTGTATTTTAGGTAAGAATAAACCCGGATAAATCGACAATTATAACATGGCTAAATCAGCTAAAATAGAACAGGAAGAACCTTTAGAAAAAAAACTTTGGAAAGCTGCCGATAAGCTGCGCAAAAACATGGATGCGGCCGAATACAAGCACGTGGTTTTGGGGTTGATTTTTCTTAAATATATATCCGACGCCTTTGTTGAACTGCACCAGCAGCTGGTTGAACAAATAAGCGATGGCGCCGACCCGGAAGATAAAAATGAGTACATAGCCGAAAAAGTTTTTTTTGTGCCCATAAAAGCCCGTTGGGCGCACATACAAGGCATGGCTACCCAGCCTACTATTGGTAAAGATATTGACGATGCCATGGATGCCATTGAACAGGATAACCCCTCGTTGCGTGGCGTATTACCTAAAGTATTCGCGCAGGAAAAACTGGACAAGGCAAGTTTAGGCGGCCTGGTAAACTTAGTGGGGTCGGCCACTTTGGGTACTAAAGAAGCGCAAAGTAAAGATTTGCTGGGTAAGGTATTTGAATACTTTTTGGGCGAATTTGCTTTGGCCGAAGGCAAAAAAGGCGGCCAGTTTTATACGCCGGGCAGTGTAGTAAAATTATTGGTAGAGATGCTGGAGCCTTACGAAGGCCGCGTTTTTGATCCCTGCTGTGGCAGCGGTGGCATGTTTGTCCAAAGCGAAAAGTTTATAGCCAGCCACCAGGATCATTATAAACAAAAAGGTAAAACCGGTTTGGCTTTAAACCCGCTGGATAGGATTTCGATATACGGGCAGGAAAGCAACCAAACTACCTGGCGCTTAGCAAAAATGAATTTATCCATCCGTGGTATTGATAGCAGTAACGTAAAATGGAATAATGAAGGCAGCTTTTTAAATGATGCCCATAAGGATTTAAAGGCCGATTATATTATTGCCAATCCGCCGTTTAATGACAGCGACTGGAGTGGCGAACTATTGCGCGATGATGCCCGCTGGACGGTTTTAGGCCAGCGCCTGGTGCCCCCCGCCGGTAATGCCAACTATGCGTGGATACAACATTTCCTTTATCATCTTRCCCCAACCGGACAGGCTGGTTTTGTGTTATCAAAAGGATCGTTAACCACCAATACCACCGGCGAAGGCGATATCCGTAAAGCCTTGATCGAAAACGGACTGGTGGACTGCATCGTAAATCTGCCTACCAAACTATTTTTAAACACCCAGATCCCGGCCTGTTTGTGGTTTCTATCGCGCAATAAAACCAACGGCGGTTTTCGTAAACGTGAAAACGAAATATTGTTCATTGATGCCCGTAATATGGGCTATTTGGTAAACCGTAAAAACCGCGACCTGAGCCAGGCCGATATGGATTTAATAACTGGTACCTACCACAATTACCGCAACCCCGATGGTAATTATGCAGATGTGGCCGGCTTCTGTAATGTAGCTACCATTGAGCGGGTAAAAGAATTAAACTATGTGCTTACCCCAGGCCGCTATGTTGGCCTGGCCGATGAGGAAGACGACTTTAATTTTGAGGAACGCTTTACTACTTTAAAAGCCGAGCTGGAAGCGCAGATTGCCGAAGAAGCCGAACTGAATAAGCAGATAGCAGATAACTTGGCCAAAATAATTATCAGATAACCATGCAGGAAGTTATACGAAAACGAACCATCAGACCATCTACAAGGTTGAAAACTTCTGGATTTTACAGAGTTAGCATCGTCGGTTTAACAGCTGCTGACATTTTAATTGTTGAGATTAACCACGAGAGCAACCCTTTTAATAAAACTTATAAATTTAAAGGTAGCGACGTGCTAAAAAAGAAAAGCCTTGGTTTTAAAGTAATTGAGCAAGACGGAAATGTTCATATAAACTGGATAAGTACACAACCAATAAATGGATAACAAAGACGTTCGCTGGATACAGCGGTTTAATAATTACCGCAAAGCATTAGCCCGCCTCGGTGCTGCTGTCCGGCTAAATGAGGAACGGCCACTATCTGATTTGGAGGAACAAGGTTTAATACAAGGTTTTGAATTTACCTATGATTTAGCATGGAAAACATTGCAAGACTTGTTACGACATCACGAAAGACCAAATGATAACGGCGGGCCAAATATAATTGTTAGTCAGGCTGTAGCAGATGGATATATAGCAGATGAGGAAGGTTGGAAACAGTTAAAAAAGTCCCGAGACCTTACCTCGCATACTTACGATGAGGATACCGCCGATGAAATAGCAGCCAAAATTATCGAGGTTTTTTATGGCTTGTTCATACAGTTAGAGACACGCCTGCAAATTGAAAAAATAAACCAGGAGAAAAACGGATGAGATTTGGATTGCAGGATGATATCATTGAAAAACTGGTTAAGGTTTTTGAAGCCAACCCTAAGGTTGATAAAGCTTATGTATTTGGTTCACGAGCCAAAGGCAATTACCGCGATGATTCTGATATAGATATAGCCTTAAAAGGGTACCAGCTAACGCTTGACGATATGTTAAAAATGAGCGTGGCTTTTGATGATAAAGGGATAAAATATAAAATTGACTTGTTGGATTATAATGAGATTAAGGAGCCGGAGTTATTAGGCCATATTGATCGGGTTGGGGTAGAATTTTATAGAAGATGGAAAGAGCATAAGTTAGGGGAATTGATAGAAGTCATCAACGGATACGCTTTTAAATCTGCAGATTTTCTTGATAACTACCAAAGCGGCGCATTGCCCGTAATTAAGATTAAGAATGTTGCAAATGGGGACGTTCATTTAAACGACGTACAGTTTCATTTCTATTATGATAAACTCTTGAAATACACAGCCGAAATGGATGATGTATTGATATCATTAACAGGCAATCACCCAGAATTACAAACGCAAGTAGTAGGATTAGTTTCAAAATACAAATTTGAACTCAGAGCATTTATTAACCAAAGAGTGGCAAAGTTGTTGTCTAACACTGATAAATTAGCTAATGAATATTTGTATTACTTTCTGAAAGATGAAGACACTCATCAATATATAGCAAGTCAATCTTCCGGGAGTGCTAATCAAGCCAATATTTCTAAGAACGATATAGAGAATATCCCGATTTCTTTGCCTCCTTTAGTTGAACAACAGTGTATTGCCGCAATACTTAAATGCCTTGATAACAAAATCGACCTCTTAAATCGCCAAAATAAAACATTGGAGCAATTGGCTGAAACGCTTTTTAGGCAATGGTTTGTGGAGGAAGCGGAACAACAATCTGAAAGACAGCTCATTTTAGGCGACTTAATTACAACCATATCAACCACACATAAATTCCCCGATGACCATATCGTTTTTTTAAACACCTCCGACATTTATTTAGGGGACGTTTTGGTGCATGAACCTGTTGCGGTAAATAATTTGCCAGGGCAAGCAAAAAAGTCTATGCGACGAGATGATATTTTATTCAGTGAAATAAGGCCGGCTAACGGCAGATACGCCTATGTGGACTTTGATGCATCAAATTATGTAGCATCTACAAAACTTATGGTATTGCGTTCAAAAGGGATTGTAAGCCAGGCTTTTATTTATTTTTATTTAAGTCATCCTCAAACTTTGGAATGGTTGCAGGTACTGGCGGAATCAAGATCGGGTACTTTTCCTCAAATAACATTTGATCAGATTAAGGACTTGAAAATAAATATTCCGAACGAATTTATTCTGAAAAACGCACTGTCCTTTTGCGATGATGCTATTAAAAAGATAAAAAAAAATAAAGCTCAAATTCGCTCACTTATCAACATGCGCGATACCTTGTTACCTAAGTTAATGAGTGGCGAAGTAAGAGTGCAAATGCCACAATAAACACTATATTTAAAATTAAAACCTAAATCAAAAAACAATGAAACCAGAAGATGTAAGGCCTGCCAAATTTCATGTTCACACCATTATTTACAATAACGATGGTTTTTCTGTAGCCTATGGCATATGGGAAAACAGCGATACGCGGTTGGCCATGAGATGGAACGGGCATGAAGAAGAAATTGGATATCCAAGCCAGGGAGGTAACCCACTTTGGTTTCAGCTCCCTAACGAAAGTATCTGGACAAGTGAAATACTACAGGCTGTTGACCGGATAAATGCTTACGAAAAGCGGGTTATAGATTTGGATTCAAAATTGTAATTTCACTTAATGAAGCCCATCACCGAAAGCCATATAGAAGCCTTTGCCATTGAAACCCTCCAAAACAGCGGATGGACTTATTTGCCGGGGCTTGCTATTGCGCCCGGTGCCGAGCTTGCCGAGCGGGATAATTTTGAACAGGTAATTTTAACGGCCCGATTACGCAAGGCGGTAACTACCTTAAACCCCGGCATCCCGCACGATGCGCAGGAGCAGGCGATTCAAAAGATACTGCGTATTTACTCACCCGATCTATTGTATAATAACGAAAGCTTTCACAGCCTGCTGGTGGAGAAGGTAAAAATTCCTTATCAAAAAGACGGTTTTGAACGTAGCTACGAAGTCGCGCTTATTGATTTTGATGATGTTTTTAACAACGAGTTTTTGGTAATTAACCAATATACTATCGTCGAAAAAAATCAGAACAAACGCCCCGATATCCTCCTTTTTGTAAATGGCATACCCCTGGTGGTTATCGAGCTAAAAAACGCTGCCGACCAAAACGCTACCATGCGTAAGGCGTTTGATCAGTTGCAAACTTATAAGGCCACTGTTCTCTCGCTGTTTACTTATAATGCTATTTGTATTATATCTGACGGGCACGAGTGTAAAGCAGGCAGCGTATCGGCAGGCTTTAGCCGCTTTATGACCTGGAAAACCGCCGACGGCAAAAAAGAAGCCTCGCGTTTTAACCCTCAGCTGGAAATTTTGTTGAAGGGTATGATGAACCC
This sequence comes from Mucilaginibacter sp. P4_D1, assembly GCF_056401935.1. Lineage (NCBI taxonomy): Bacteria > Pseudomonadati > Bacteroidota > Sphingobacteriia > Sphingobacteriales > Sphingobacteriaceae > Mucilaginibacter > Mucilaginibacter sp. P4_D1. The sequence goes on along the minus strand of NZ_JBFUIJ010000027.1, from coordinate 5,501 downwards.
GGCCACGCTGCTGGATATGATCAGAAACTTTATTGTATTTGAAAAAACCAAGAAGATTGATACGGCAGGCATTACCCAAATTGAAACCGTAAAAAAATTAGCGGCTTATCACCAATACTACGCGGTAAATAAGGCGGTGGAATCAACCATCATAGCATCTGGTGCCAAAGGCGACAAAAAGGGGGGCGTGGTATGGCATACGCAAGGGTCGGGCAAAAGCCTAAGCATGGTGTTTTATTCGGGCAAGTTGATTACGTCGGCCCAAATGCAAAACCCAACCATTTTGGTAATAACCGACAGGAACGACCTTGACGAGCAGTTATTTGAAACCTTTGCCGATTGTAAACAATTGCTAAGGCAGGAACCCGTACAGGCCCGTGACCGCGAACATTTGAAAGAACTGTTAAAGGTAGCCAGCGGCGGTATTGTATTTACTACCATCCAAAAGTTTTCGCCCGAAGACCGCGGGGCAGTTTATGACCAGCTTTCAGACCGTAGGAACGTAGTGGTAATAGCCGACGAAGCGCACCGCACGCAATACGGTTTTGAAGCATCGATAAAACAGGTAGTAGATAAAGAAACCAAACAAAAAACTGGCGAACGCATTGCCTACGGCTTCGCCAAATATATGCGCGATGCCCTGCCCAATGCTACCTACATTGGTTTTACCGGTACGCCTATTGAAGGCACGGATATAAATACCCCGCAGGTGTTTGGCCAATATGTTGATGTTTACGATATAGCCCAGGCCGTTGCCGATGGGGCCACCGTGCGTATTTATTACGAAAGCAGGCTGGCTAAAATAAACCTGGACGAAGAAGGCAAACAGCTGATTGAAGAATTTGACGAAGAGCTGGAAAAGGATGAGGAGATATCCGAATCGCAAAAAGCCAAGGCCCGGTGGACGAAGCTTGAAGCAATAGTAGGTAATGCCGGGCGTATCAAAAACCTGGCCAACGATATTGTAAACCACTTTGAGCAGCGCCAAAAAGTATTCGACGGCAAAGCCATGGTGGTAGCCATAAGCCGCCGCGTAGCTGCCGACTTATACCGTGAAATAACTACCTTAAAGCCCGATTGGCATAGTGATGATTTAAGTAAGGGGGCTATAAAGGTTGTAATGACCTCCAACAGTGCCGACGGCCCCGAAATGCAACGACACAACACCTCAAAACAACAACGCAAGGATTTGGCTGAGCGCATGAAAGATCCGGCTGATGCTTTACAACTGGTTATCGTTTGCGATATGTGGTTAACCGGCTTTGATGCCCCTTGTTTGCATACTTTGTACATTGATAAGCCAATGAAGGGGCATGGTTTAATGCAGGCCATTGCCCGTGTAAACCGGGTGTTTAAAGATAAGCCGGGCGGCTTGGTAGTTGATTATTTAGGCATAGCCACCGACCTGAAAAAAGCCTTGTCTTTTTACTCGGCCGCGGGGGGCAAAGGCGAACCAACTTTAGATATCAGCCAGGCCATTCACCTGATGGAAGAAAAGATGGAAGTAGTGCAGCAATTTTTTAACGAGAAGGCTTACACTCAGAGCGATATTTTATTAGAGGAGCCCGAAGCGTACTACCAAAACAGTTTTAAATTTAACTACCGCCGTTTTTTCAAAGTATCGGCACAGGAAAAACTATCCATCATATTACAAGCCGAAGAACATATTTTAGGATTAAAGGATGGTAAAAACCGCTTTATTCGGGAGGTTACGTTACTAAGCCAGGCATACGCCTTATCTACACCGAACGAAAAGGCGTTACGCATTAGCGAAGACATAGCCTTTTTCCAGGCAGTAAAAGCCCGGTTGGTAAAGTTTGAAGGAACCGGAACCGGCAGATCGGATTTTGAAATAGAAACTACCATTAAGCAGATAGTTGACCAGGCCATCAGCTCAGACCAGGTGGTAGATATTTTTGAAGCTGCCGGATTACAGAAACCGGAAATTACCGGGTTAGAAATCTTGTCGGACGAGTTCCTGATGGAAGTAAAGGGCATGAAACATCAAAACCTTGCCCTTGAACTACTAAAAAAATTACTGAACGACGAAATAAAAACACGGTCGAAAACAAACCTTGTAAAAAGCAAAAAGCTGCTCGAAATGTTGGAAGGGGCAATCAAAAAATACCAAAACAACCTTTTAACCACTGCCGAAATTATACAGGAGCTAATTAACATTGCCAAAGAAATTAAAAAAGCAGATGAGGAAGGGCGACAGCTTGGCTTAACTACTGATGAAGTGGCTTTTTATAATGCCCTGGAGATAAACGACAGCGCCGTGCAGGTTTTAGGCGATGAACAACTAAAGGATATTGCCAGAGAAATTACAGATAAAGTAAGGGCAAATGCCACTATCGACTGGACTATACGAGAAAGCGCCCGTGCCAAATTGATGGTAATTGTAAAAAGAACATTGACCAAATGGGGCTACCCGCCGGATAAGCAAGCCAAAGCAATAGACACGATATTGAAACAAGCGGAGTTGATGGCGAATTTATTTGTAAACGGAAATTGATCATTTAGATTAATTCTGCCCCCCTTTAGCGCAAGTGTTGTGCGGCTGCCTGCGTGAGGGTCACTTGTGACTTCCTTTAAACAAATACGTGATTAAGCATAGGTGAGCCAACTCCCACCCTTTACTCAATACCTGCGCTAAAACGTATTAGCATCTTCCGCCTTTACTTTATTTTAATGTTCGCGCTAAACCGTTTCAGCATTTATACCAAAGGTGCCGTATAGTGGGTTTGTTTCCCGGCGTTCGCGTTAGGGATGGCAGCGGATACCGGCCCGCGAGCGTAATGCCTGCAGGCGTATAAGCGTACAGCCCGGCCCGCAGGGAACGCCCATTTTAGTAGCAAGTAGTAAGTATCAAGTAGCAAGACTTTTTTTGGAGGGGATAGGAAGAGTCAAGAGGTTGGAATTAAGACTTTTTTGGTGATTTGCGGGGAGGGGGCATTTTAGTATCAAGTAGTAAGTATCAAGTAGCAAGACTTTTTTTGGAGAGGATAGGAAGAGTCAAGAGGTTAGAATCAAGAATTAAGACTTTTCGTTGTCCCCTCAGGGTCTCTTTGAAAAAGGACCCTGAGGGCGCATGCCAGGCGATGAATTATCTGGATACGACGGGCATCGTCCCTCAGGTTCCTCGCTGAGAGAACCTGAGGGGACAAAATTCCGAAATCCGAAAATAAAAAAATCCGAAATCGAACATCCGAATTCCGAATTCATTGGCTTGACACACCCCTCCGCCCCGCTCGAGAGGGGATTCGCACGGGGCACCGCTTTTGTGTCTCCTGAGGGGGTCCCCTTAACTCAAGTGTTGTGCGGCGGCCTGCCTAAGGGTCACTTGTGACTTCCTTTAAACAAATACCGACGATAGCACAGGTGACCCAATGCTGAAACCTTTACCCCACACCTGCGCTAAATCATGTTAACCATGATAAAATACAAAGCATTGACTATCAAATACTTACAAAAAATATTTTCGAAATGTGTTAAGTTATGTTAACCCAACTTATATGCGTTTTCCCCTGCGTTGCCGTTGATTGAGGTGGCGACCTATGCCGCCACCGCTGCCATTTGGCAATTGGAAAATAACACGCGTAACACGACTGCGCCGGCAGCAGGTTAAACCATAACCTCGGGATAATACCTGGCTATTAAATCCTGTGATGGTTTATCAAGCTCTTTAACCAGTTTGGGCGCGTCCTGCGGGCGGGTATCTTTTTGGTTTATTACGTTGATGAGGCTCCAGTTTTTTACGGGATGTGCAGGGCTTGGGTCGGTAGGTTCGGTGGCCTTTAAATCGTAGCGGGTAAAGTCGATTACTTTGGGTGCGGTGTTCAGGTGCCAGTCGCGCAGCGTAGCCAGCCTGAACTCCTTGTTCATGTACCATTTAATTTCCAGGTTGTTGTAGGAGTCGCCCAGGCCCGAGCCTCGTTCTTCAAAACGGTAGTTTAGCTGGTTGTTATTTTTATTTTGGTTTCGCCAGATGTTGCCATACTCGCCAAAGGTTACAAAATGGGTATCGGGCCAGCGTTTTTTGGTATCGGTTACCCACATTTCAAGTGCGTTGCAAATTAAATCTTTGCCCATCTCGTAAACCAGCTGTGCCTCCCATATATTGGTTACCCAGCCAAATTTGTTTAACTCGAAGCCCTTATCAAAATGAATGGATTGGGTGTGCATTACTTCGCGGTGCCCCAAATCTAATCCCCAGCCCACATACGTTTCCAGCGGGCCTACGCCACGGCGGCTGTTATAGCCGTCAATCTTTTGGCCTATGGCCCCGCTGCGGCGGGCGCAAATAAAATCCATGGTCCAGCCGTCCAGGTTTACACAATCAATAAAATCGTTACTGCCTTGCGCCGGCTTGCAAAAATGTTCTGTTGATGGATAAAAGGGGTACGAGGGCGAACCGTCGGCACCCCCGCCATCAATATTAAACTGGCTCCAGATAACGGCGTGCGCCGCGTGGATATTTTCCTGCTCGGCCAGGTATTTTAAATTATCGGCAGATAAAAAACCGCCCATGATAGCTTGCGGCCGGTAGCCCTTGCCTACAAAATTGGTAATGATCTGGATGGCCTCGGTCATTTCCTTATTGATCCTTTCGCGTGGCAGGTACATGGCCGGGAAGTAACCGGGGAAATAAGATACCTCGTCGCCATATTTTTGCTGGCACTCTACCGTGTAGGCGCGAATTTCGGCATAGTTTTTACGTTTATCTTCCAGCGCGTTCAGGGTAAAGCCCCAGGTTAGCCGCCCGTCGGGGTTGTTTTTGGCAAAAGCTTCACGCATAGCCTTAACGCCGGCCAGGGTATGCCAGTTGGCTTCATCGCGCGGGTGCAGCTTTACATCCCTGGATACCTCCCATGGCGTAGTACGTATCATGATGCAAAAGGTAACAAAGCGGTTGCCGTTTAAAGTTAAGGGTGCAGCCGCGCTGTTAACAGGCGCAGCAAAACCCTTTAAAAACTGCGGACCGGCAATTAAACCGGCCCCAGTAATGGCCGATGTTTTGACAAAAGCACGTCTATCCATGGTATGTGTTTGATGTTATGAAGCCAAATATACCGGAATTGGGGAATGGTTGAAGAAGAATCAAGAGGTTAGAATCAAGAGCTAAGACTTTTTTACCACAAACGTGTACTTTTTGTAAGCTAAATTCAACAAAGCACGGTTTACTTCCCCAATATAGACCTGGATGCCCAATGCCAATTGGTGTTAAACGCAAAAACCCCTCATCAATATGATGAAGGGTTTCACGATTCAGCCTTTGAGGCGGATAAGATTTGGCACCGACCTACTCTCCCACGTTTTACCGCAGTACCATCGGCTCTGGCGGGCTTGACTTCTCTGTTCGGAATGGGAAGAGGTAGACACCGCCGATATAGGCACCTGAATTTCTTTTGAGCTGAAAGCTCAAGGCTGAAAGCATAACGCTTTTTTGCCAATTCATTTATTTGTTTCACTTCTCGCTTTAGCCTTTTGGCCTTCTGCTT
>NZ_JBFUIJ010000026.1:0-84939 GCF_056401935.1 Mucilaginibacter sp. P4_D1 | reverse complement strand
AGCTAATATTTGCTGCTGATCATAGTGTTTGAAAACAGGTTGTCTGATTGCCATATCTCATATATCTATACTTTAAATATATGAAAATCAGATTGTTAAAACAAATAAAACCATAGATAACTAATTGATTTTATAGCAATAAACCATTAATAATAAAAAAGAGGCTGATCATGATTTATGATACAGCCTCTTTTTTTATCTCTGATCGAAATGTTTTAGTTACTCCAATTCCTGCAGGTTTGCAGCGGCGGGTTCGTCTAAAAACCACTCCGTTTCGCCAACTATCGAATCTATCAGTTGGGCAGGGTATTCTTCAATGTCTTCATCATCCTCCAGTACATGGTGTACGGCAATTGCTTTGCCCTCACCATAAACCAGGAACGCGATGTAGCGGGCATCATTAATCAGCGGGGCATTCAGTGTGATACGCCAAACCTGCTGATCTTCCAGCCACACTTCTTTTACACCTGGCGTGGTATCATGCAATACCGGTGTATGTGGGAATAATGATGCGGTATGCGAGTTATCGCCTAAGCCTAAAAGTACCAGGTCAAAGCTTAATTCATCTTCATCAAAGAATGTAGCTATCATGTCCCAATACCTTGCAGCGGCGTCGGCTGGTTCAAATGTGGTATCAACCGCAAATATGTTGGCCGGGCTTATCAGCAGCGGATCAAACAGGGCGGTTTTGGCCATTAGGTAGTTACTGTCCTTATGGGTTTGGGGCACATTGCGCTCATCGCCAAAAAAGAAATAAACTTTTGTCCAGTCTACCTGGTCGGCATAACTGGTTGAAGCAAGCAGCTCATACAATTTTTTTGGCGAGCTACCACCCGAAAGGGCTACTGTAAACTTACCCCTTGCGGTGATTGATGCATCGGCTATTTTAACAAAATAATCTGCCAGCGCCATCAGCACCTCATCGGCTGTATTAAAGATATTTAAATTCATATTTTTTAGGTTCGAGGTCCGTGTTGCGTGGTTCCAGTTGCGAGGGTCGTGTTGCGTGGTTCGGGAAAAGAATCTATCTATTCATAAACCAAGCACCCGAACCTCGCACCACGCAACCCGAACCACAATTACTATTTTTTTCCGTTCACCGGTAAGGTAAACCAGTTAAAGCCGTCGCGGGCAATTAAGGCTTCGGCAGCTTCAGGCCCCCATGAATCGGCAGAATAGTTAGGGAAATTCAGGCTCTTTTTATGTTGCCAGGTACTTAGTATAGGCATAACCAACGCCCATGCTTCTTCAACCTGGTCGCCACGCATAAACAGGGTTTGATCGCCCATCATGGTATCCAGTATCAGGGTTTCATAAGCTTCAGGTGCCTGGTTGGTATAGGTGCCTTTATAATCAAACACCATGTCAACCACGTTTAATACCATATCAATTCCGGGGCGCTTGGCCTGTACCTGCAAACGGATACTCATTTCGGGCTGAATGCTGATGATGAGCCTGTTTTGCTGCCAGCTTTCGGCGGCCTCTGTTGGGAATATTAAATGCGGAACATCTTTAAATTGTATGGTAATAACCGATGATGACTGGTGCATTCTTTTACCGGTACGTAAATAGAATGGCACACCCTGCCAACGCCAGTTATCGATAAAGAATTTAATAGCTGCAAAAGTTTCGGTATTTGATTCGGGATTAACTTTTGGTTCCTCACGATAACCGGCTACTTCTTTTCCTTTCATCCATCCGCTGCCGTACTGGCCCCTAACGGCCGAACTGCGTACATCTTCGGGTGTAAACTTACGCATGGCTTTTAATACATCAACCTTACGGTCACGCACTTCATCGGCGCTAAAGCTAACCGGCGGCTCCATGGCAATATGGCAAAGCAATTGAAGCAGGTGATTCTGGATCATGTCGCGCATTGCGCCAGAACCGTCGTAGTAATCTCCGCGCTCTTCAACGCCCAATTGTTCGGTAACCGAGATTTGTACGTGCTCAATATAATTACGGTTCCACAGCGGCTCCATAATGGAGTTTGCAAAGCGGAAAGCCATAATATTCTGTACGGTTTCTTTACCCAGGTAATGGTCTATACGGTAAATCTGGCACTCGTCAAAAATGCTTTTTAGTAAGGCATTCAGTTCCTTAGCTGTTTCCAGGTCGTGTCCAAATGGTTTTTCGATAATGATACGCACCCGTTTTTTATCGTCGGCCAGTTTGGCTTTTGATATGTTGGATGCAATGATTGGGAAAAAATTAGGTGCTACCGCAAGGTAAAACAATACGTTTGCTTTAGTTTTCCACTCGGCATTATGTTTTTCAATTCGTTTTCCAAATTCCTTGTAGGTTTCAAAGTCATTAGCATCTGATACCTGGTAGTAAATATTTTTTACAAATTCGGCCCATTGTTTATCGTCGGTTTTACCGTTACGCGAAAACTGGTTAATATCGTTATGCAGGTTTTCTCTGAATTGCTCGTCGGTTAATTTTGTACGACCGGTACCAATTATCGAAAACTGCTTAGGCATCCAGCCATCTAAATATAGATTATAGAGGGCCGGGGCTATTTTACGGGAATTTAAATCGCCCGTTCCGCCAAAAATGATAAATATGGTAGGGTCTGATTTCGTGCTTGCGCTCATTGTGATCAGCTTTTAATGGTTTATGTTTAGTCTTCGGCTTTGGTCCACTGTGTATGGAAGGTTCCTTCTTTGCCTATCAACTCGTAGGTATGTGCGCCAAAATAATCGCGCTGGGCCTGTGTAAGGTTCGATGGCATCTTTTCGCTTCGGAAAGCATCAAAATAGCTTAAAGCCGATGCATATCCCGGTGCCGCAACACCGGCCGCTATTGTGCCAGATAAAATTTTCCTAATCCCAGGAAGTGTTTCACTCACCAGTTTTTGAACATCGCTGTCCAATAATAAATGCGGCAGTTGTGGGTCTTTGTTATAGGCATTAAAAATATCGTTCAAAAACTCCGAACGGATGATACAGCCGCCTCTCCAAATCTTGGCAATCTCGCCAAGGTGAAGGTCATACTTGTACTCTTCAGATGCTTTTGACAGCAGGTGCATGCCCTGTGCGTAAGTAACTATAGATGTAAAGTAAAAAGCCTGCTCCAATGCAACCAGTAATTCATCTTTATCGCCTGCCAGTTCAATTTCAGAACCGTAAAGGGTTGAAGCCTTTTCGCGCAGGTGCTTGTATTTAGATAAATCGCGCATAGATACCGAAGTATCGATGGTTGGGATAGGTGTAACCAGGTCCATAGCCACTTGTGATGTCCATTTACCGGTACCTTTGGCTTTTGCCTCATCTTTAATATCATCCAGTAACAGGTGATCTGTTCCGGGAACTTTGTAGGCAAAAATATCCTTGGTAATATCTAACAGGAATGATTGTAAGCGGCCGGCATTCCATTCAGCAAATATTTTTTGGATCGAATCGTTATCCAGCTTCAAGCCTTTCCTTAGTATCTCATAAGTTTCGGCAATTACCTGCATAATACCGTACTCGATACCATTATGCACCATTTTAACAAAGTGACCAGATGCACCAGGGCCAATGTAGGTTACGCATGGTGCGCCATCAACTTTAGCGGCAATGGCTTCAAATATCGGTTTCATTACTGCGTAGGCATCCTTATCGCCGCCCGGCATCATGCTTGGGCCGCGACGGGCACCTTCTTCGCCACCAGATACACCCATGCCAAAAAAGTGCAGGCCAATAGCCTCCAATTGATCAACACGGCGGTTGGTATCGGTAAAGTGCGAGTTACCGCCATCAATTAAAATATCGCCTTTCTCCAATAACGGCGTAAGTTCCTCAATTACTGCGTCTACAATTTTACCGGCAGGTACCAGCATCATAATGGCACGTGGTGTGGTAAGGCTTTGTATAAATTCTTTTACATCGCCAAAGCCTTTAGCGGCCCTGTCGCCGGCCTCATCATTTAATGACGATACCTTTGCGGCGTCCTTATCATGCCCGGCTACTGCAAAGCCATGATCGGCCATGTTAAGTAGTAAGCTGCGGCCCATAACGCCTAAGCCTATCATGCCAAAAGCATATTTATCTGTTGTTGCGCTCATGTTATTTGAGGTTTTCTTTTTTAAGGTCTTCTAATATTTTTTTGGTGGTCTCGAAACTGGTATGCTGAAACGAGCGGATCCCAAGTTTTTGGGCCGTGGTAACAAACATCATCCTGTCATCAAAGTACACACATTGCTGGGGCGATGCCTGGGCAATACCCATGGCCAGTTGCCATATGCCCGGATCGGGCTTGCGCATTTTTACCTCGCACGATGATACAAATGCATCGAATGCATCGTGTAGTTTAAACTTACGCACGCGGTAATCATTTAACTCTTTGCCCTCGTTATTAAGGGATATAATACGGAAACCGCAATCTTTTTTCCACTCCTTAAGCCAGGCCAGCATATCCGGCAACTCATACGAGGTAGAATAAATAAAATCCTTAAAATCTTCCCTTACAAAATCGCGGGGATGGTTAAATATAACCGTATCCAGGTACTCATCTAAGGTGATGCTGCCAATTTCATATACGTTGAAAATGAAATTGTGCAGGGCGTTTACTTCGGCATAATCAAGGTTAAACCTTTTGGCTGCTTCCTCGCGTGCCTCATGCCCCCACCCGTTCGACAATAAAATACCTCCTACGTCGAAAAAAAGGATCTTTACGTTTGCGGTTTCCATAAAGCCGTTTAGGCTACTTTACTTTTTTGATCTTCGATAGCTTTTAACAGTTTTTCGAATGGTTTATTGAATTTTTCGATGCCTTCATCTTCCAGTTGTTGGGTAATGGCGTCAAGATCGATGCCTAAATCTTTCAATTTGGCCAATGTTGCTGTTGCTTCATCTAAACCTGCTTCAAGCGTGTTGGCAGCAATACCATGATCGCGGAAAGCTTCAACAGTTTCTAAAGGAACGGTATCAACAGTATCAGGGCCAATTAAAGCCTCTACATATTTGGTATCTTTAAATGCAGGGTTTTTGCTGCCTGTACTTGCCCAAAGTAAACGTTGTGGCTGTGCACCTTCGGCAGCAAGTTTTTGCCATCTTTCGGTACTAAATACCCTTTTGTATATTTCGTATGCTTTTTTAGCCGATGCAATAGCTACTTCGCCAACTAAAGCTTTTTCGCCTTTTGCTTCCAACAGCGGATCAACAATAACATCAATACGGCTTAAAAAGAAGCTGGCTACTGATGATATGTGTGCAATTTTATGACCCGCAGCTAAATGCTCCTCTAAACCAGAAATATAGGCTTCAGTTACTTCTTCGTAACGCTCCAAACCAAAAAGCAGGGTAACGTTAATGTTGATACCTTTTGCAATGGATTGCTGAATAGCCGCCAAACCCGGTTTTGTACCAGGAATTTTGATCATTACGTTTTCGCGGTCAACTTTATTCCAAAGCTCTTCGGCTTGTTTGGCGGTACCTTCGGTATCTAAAGCCAAAAACGGAGAAACTTCCAGGCTAACATAGCCGTCAACTTTGTTCGATTCGTCATACACGCCTTTAAACAGGGCAGTAGCTTGCTGAATATCGCTTATAGCCAAACCAAAAAATATCTCTTCGTTATCTTCGGTGGTTGCCGAAAGTTCCCTGATATCATTATCATAATCAGCGCTGCCGGTTATTGCTTTTTCAAAAATAGCCGGGTTTGAGGTAACGCCTCTTACGCCATCTTCGTCAATTAGTTTTTGCAGTTTTCCGGATGCGATGATTTCGCGGTCGATAAAATCAAGCCAGATACTCTGTCCGAAATCATGTATCTGTTTTACATTGTTGGTTGCCATATTGGTCGGTTTTTAATATTATATTTTTTATTGGATTGAATTTCAGATTTGCGAATGCCTATGAATTTGATAGATATTTCCTGCAAATGTATTCGTTTGATCCGTTTTGTAAAGTTCTTTGTTAATATTCTATTTATTGTAAGCTAAATATCATCATTCGGTTACACCAGCGTAACAAATTAGAGTCAAGATATTAGAGTCAAGAATCAAGAAACACAACGATAGTAGCCTAATTTATTGTTCTTAGATTATTAATTTCTATATCAAGGCATTTTTTGCGCTTCTCTTGATTCCTGGCTCTTGACTCTTGATTCTCATCGTTATGTTAATTATTAGATGCTACCAAAATTTCGAGGTTGTACCCTATAAATAAGCCACTCTCGATAACGCCGGTAATTCCCTTTATATCTTTCTCTAAAGTTAGCGGCACATCATCAAAGCGGCAATCCAAAACCATGTTATTGTTTTCGGATATAATTGGGCCATCCTTGCCTTTGGCCGGCCTGATCACGATGCTGTTGGCTCCTAACTTTTGCAATTCGGCCTCTACATATAACAGCGCCTGCGGAAATACCTCAATAGGGATAGGGAAGTTTGTACCTATCTTATCCACTATTTTGGATTCATCTACAATAATATAGTTAACCGCACTGGATGCAATCAGCAGTTTTTCTTTAAACATTGCCCCGCCGCGGCCTTTAATCAGGCTGTTGTTCGGGTCAACCTCGTCGGCGCCATCAAACAGCCAGTCGGGTTTGTGCTCAAACAAAGTAGTAAGCGGTATGCCCAGCTTGGTGCAAAACATCGAAATCTCTAACGATGTGGGGATAGCTAAAACGTTTAGCTTCTCCGTCTTGATCCTATCAGCAATAGCCAGCAAGGCCATGTACACCGTAGAACCCGAGCCGACGCCAAGCACATCGCCATCCTTTACTTTAGCGGCAATTAGCTGCGCCACCTTTTGCTTGCCCGCGGCATTAATGATCTCTGACGACCACGCAAGGTTTTTAATTAAACTACTATCCCAATTCATTTTTGAGTATCAAGTATTTAGTATCAAGTATCAAGACAGCTTCAATTGGAAGCGATAGATAAGTATCAAGTCGCAGATAAAATCTTGCTACTTGATACTTACTACTTGATACTACAATAAAGCTTTAGCTCGCGCCACTACGTTATCAACTGTAAAACCAAAATGCTTGTACAGGTCATCAGCCGGGGCCGATTCGCCAAAGGTGGTCATGCCCAGCATATCGCCTTCGTCGGTGGTGTATTTGTGCCAGCCCATTGGGGATGCCATTTCAACAGCCAAACGTTTGCGGTATGCTTTAGGGAATACTAATTCCTTATAAGCTGCATCCTGTTTTTCAAATAACTCCCATGATGGCATACTTACCACGCGGGTTGATATACCTTCGGCCTCCAGTTTTACCTGCGCATCCATAATCAAGGCAACTTCAGATCCGGTTGCCATTAATATCAGGTCGGGATTTTTGCTGGCTTCGGATAGGATGTAAGCACCTTTCTCCAGGTTTTCGGCTTTACCATATTTATCCTGGTCGAGGATAGGTAAGCCCTGGCGGGTAAATACCAATATAGTAGGTCCATCTTTTTTCTGGATAGCCACACGCCATGCATGCGCGCTTTCGTTGGCATCTGCCGGGCGGATGGTGGTTACATTAGGGATAGATCGTAAAGAAGCCAATTGCTCAACCGGCTGGTGGGTTGTACCATCCTCGCCTAAACCTATACTATCGTGGGTGTAAACAAATATCGGGTTTATCTTCATTATGGCAGCCAAACGTATTGGCGGGCGCATATATTCAGAGAACATCAGGAAGGTCGCGCCAAACGGTAACAAACCTTTGGTTAAAGCCATACCATTTAATGCCGAACCCATAGCATGCTCGCGGATACCAAAGTGAAAGTTACGGCCGCTCCTGTTTTCGGATGTGAACGAATCAAACCCTTTCAGGTTGGTTTCTGTTGATGGGGCCAAATCTGCCGCGCCGCCAATTAAGTTAGGCAAGCTTGCCGCAATGGCGTTTAAAACTTTACCAGATGCCTGGCGGGTAGCCATTTTAGGATCAGAGCCTTTAAATACCGGCAGTTTATCTAACCAGCCTTCGGGCAGGTCGCCTTTAAACGCGGTTTCATATTCGGCTGCTAATTCAGGATATTCTTTTTTATAATCGGCAAATAGCTTGTTCCATTTTTCTTCGGATGCACCACCGCGGCCACCTTTATCATGGTAATATTTCAACACATCATCAGGCACATTGAATGATTTATCCGGATCGAAGCCAAAAAACTCCTTAACCAGTTTAATTTCATCGGCGCCAAGCGGCGAACCATGTGAACCTGCAGTGCCCGACTTGTTAGGGCTGCCATAAGCGATCAATGAGCGCACACGGATCAATGATGGTTTTTGCGCTTCGGCTTTGGCGTTTACTAAGGCCAGCTCTAAAGCGTGCGTATCGTTAACATCAGGCAAATCCTGTACATGCCAGCCGTATGAACGGAAACGTGCGCTTACATCTTCATTGAAAGTAATATCTGTAGCACCTTCTATAGATATGTGGTTATCATCGTATAAATAGATAATGTTACCTAATTCCAGGTGCCCTGCTAATGAAGCGGCCTCAGAAGTTACACCTTCCATCATATCGCCATCGCTCACAATAGCGTAAACGTGGTAGTTAAAAAGATCGTAACCAGGTTTGTTGTAGCGTGCTGCCAGGTGTTTTTGCGCAATGGCAAAGCCAACACCATTTGCAAAGCCCTGGCCCAGCGGACCGGTAGTAACATCAATACCAGGGGCCAAACCATACTCCGGGTGACCGGCAGTTTTGCTGTTTAGCTGGCGAAAGTTTTTGATATCATCTAAACTTAAATCGTAACCGGTTAAGTATAAAAAACTGTACTGCAACATACAAGCATGACCGCATGAAAGTATAAACCTGTCGCGGTTTGCCCAATCCGGGTTTTTAGGATTGTAATTTAATGCTTTTGACCATAAAACGTGGCCCATAGGTGCAAGCGCCATAGCTGTACCCGGGTGGCCCGAGTTTGCTTTTTGCACTGCATCTGCCGATAAGATCCGTACGGTATCTATTGCTAATTTTTCTATGTCCTGTGTGTTTTCCATTATCTTTTTGGGTATTGTATATTATGCTGTTGGGGTTGCTATAGCGCGTTTGGTTTTGCTGTCGTCGTCATTTAACCATAACCGCGCGCCGCCTTTAATGCCATCGGCATTGGTTACAATTTTCATGTTTTTATCCAGTTTAAACGTTAACTCATCAGAGTTGCCGCCGCCTATATATAAAGTATCGTAATTGAATACAGTTTTTAAAATCTCAAAAACCTTTTGTATGCGCTTGTTCCATTTCTCTTTGCCCTCTTTTTCCAAGGCCCGTTCGCCAATATACTGGTCGTAGGTTTTACCTTCTTTTATAGGCAGGTGTGCCAGTTCAAAATGGGGCAGCAGGTGGCCATCCATTAGCAACGCGGTACCAAAACCGGTGCCCAGGGTAATTACCATTTCCAGGCCTTTGCCTTTTACTACGCCCAAACCCTGCATATCGGCGTCATTTACTACTTGTGTAGGTTTGCCCAATACATCGGTTAGTTTTTTGGCCAGGTCAAAATCGGCCCATAGCTTGGTACTTAGGTTAGGGGCAGTTTTAACTACGCCGTTTTTTACATAACCAGGAAAGCCCACCGAAATCCTGTCATAACCAGGGAATTTCTTCACCAGGGTTTGAATAGCTTTAATCACGTTCTCGGGGCTGGCCGGGGCTGGCGTGGCTATCTTATCGTAATCCATTTTAAGCTCGCCCTTGATATTTAAAATGGTTGCCTTAATGTGCGAACCGCCGATATCGATTGAAAGAATTTTAAACTGGGATGGAGTGTTTTTCATCGGTGTTTTTTGTTGTTAAATTATGATGAAGCTATCATTGGCAGTATAATTAATAGTACAACCATGACCCATCCATCTTTATTGTATTTACCTGTCAGCCGCCTCCTGTTACCGGGCGGGCCTGTTTAATAACTGTAGCGCGTAAATATCACATTTTTAATAATAATTGATTGTTAAATATGTAATTAACGCAAGTGTAACTTATACAATAACTAATAAACATTGCAAGAGTAAAGTTAGCGTTGCTTTTTTCTTTTCAAACAAAAAACCAATGTTTTTTACCGAAACGTGGCAAAAACGACACAAAAATGCTTCATTTATTGGTATTTTCCTAAAAAACATGATATAAATCATACTTTTTTATTGTTTTTAGACAATTATTTTGTTTTTTCCGGGATTAATGGCGTGATTTTGCCCTTTCCAGATAAAAATACCCGATGCGCCGGGCGGTAGAATAACTTCTATATCCCATTTTTCTTTTTTAAACTCATATTTTACGGCAATTTTTCCGTTAGGATGAGGGATCTCTCCGCCTATTTTTTTTAAATCGCCCAGGTGCGGCTCTATTTTTATTTTGCTGAAACCGGGAGCATAACTATCGATGCCCAAAATGGTACGGTAAAACTCGATGTTTGGGCTGGCGCCCCAGGCGTGGCAGTCGGACCGGTTATGTTGCAGGTCAGATATTTCGGCCCAGGTGGTAAGTCCCATCCGGATATTGCTGCGCCATATATCAAGCCATTTCAGGTAATCATCGCCATAACCACTTTTAATTAGGGCCTGGTGCAGGTAATATTTAAAGTAGATGGTGCATTGGGTAAGCGTTGTATCGGTCATCAGCTTTTTGCCAAGGGCCGATGCCTGGTCGCCGGTTACCATGCCTGTTAAAATTGCCAGCGAATTGGTATGCTGTGAAAACAGTGGCTGGTCTTCTACATCAGCGTATAGTTGCCTGCCGGGTACCCAATATTTTTGTTGGATAGTGCCTTTTAACGTGTTGGCCATGTCATGATAATATTGCGCGATGATGGGTATACCAAATTTGGCTTCCATTTGGGAAGCCTGCTGGTAAGCCCAAAGCAATTGCAGATCCAACAAAGCCGATGATCCGTTTGCGCTTACGGGGGCCGTACCAAAATCCCAGCCCTTACCGCCCACCCAATCGGCAAAGTTCCAGTACGGGGTACTTTTTAACGAACCGCCGGGTTGTTGATATTTTCTGAAAAATGCCAGTATATCTTCTACACCCTGCAATTTGCTTTGCACAAAAGCGCTATCGGGCCGGTACATCCAATAATCATGCAGCATGCCTATGTACCATAGCGAGAAGGTTGAAATAATCTGGGGCGAAAACGATGGGTGACGGCTTAAGGTAACCCCTTCGGCAATGCGCGAGTGATCCATCAGGTTAATGGCATTACGCACCAGGCGGTCGTCGCCGCTGTTGTAGTACGATACCAGGGCCTGTATGCGGCTATCGCCCACATATTGCAACTGCTCGTAATACGGGCAGTCGTAATAGGTTTCGCCTGCGCAAAGGCGTGCTGTGCGCCAGCCAATATCCAGCATCTTTTTCATTTCGGCTGTGCCGTCAAGCTTTGCGTTTAGTTTAAAAGGATAGCCGGTAAAAGTGCCGTATACGTCGTCTACCTGTAAAGGCTGGCCGGCGGTTGTTATCTTTAACTCAATATACCTGAACGTGCGAAAGCTGAGTGTATTAAATGACTGGCCAGCGCTTCCATCAGATACGATGCTATCCCTTCGGCCCGAAAATATTTTACCATCCACATCATCACGGTTGCCTTTTTCAAGACCGCCGGGGCCGTGCAGTTTGGTAAATAATGTTTCGGCATAACTAAGGCTGATGCCGGCATTTTTACCAAGACTAAAGTTAAACGATACAAAAGCATTGGTTAAAAAAGTTTGGTCGAGCAAAAAGGTAACAGTGGTATTTGCAGGAATGGTTATAGCTGTTTTAGTGGCCGGGAAGCTTTTGGGGGCGGTAATCCCTTCGGCCTTGCGTAATACCAGGATACGCTGGTAGGTCAGCTCAACCGGCGGAATAGATGAAGGTACCAGCATCCATCCAAAGGCGTTCGGCAAACCTTTGGGTTTCCCCCCTTCTATCTTAGCGGCATTTTTCCAGCCGCTAACATCTGTCTTTTCGGCATTCCAGTTAGCAATACCGGCATTCATATCCACCCGCTCGCCGGGGCCGGCTACGTAATAAGTGCCGTACCCAACGCCTACAATGGGCTTGTATGCTTTGTCGCGGATGCCTTTCCAGGTTTTATCGGTATTAATAATGGCTTCAGCCTCGCCATCGCCCTGCATAATAAATCCTGTCTGGATCGAGATCTGCGCTTCGGGCCGGTAGTCGCCATCGTTCCAAACCACGGCGGCGATTGTATTATTGCCGGCTTTAAAATAAGGCGCCAGGTCTACACTTTCGTAGTTCCAGTAATAGGTATCGCCACGGGCCGGGCCTAAGGATACCAGCGTTTGGTTTACGTATAATTTGTATCGGTTATCCGCAGATATGTGCACAATGAATGTGGCTGGTTTGTCTTTTATGTCGATGTTTTTGCGAAAATAGTATATCCCATAGTCTTTCAGCGATTCGCCGGGCACGGTGATCCAGGCCGCTTTCCATTGGCTTTTTAGCAGTACTGGATTAATGGATTGCGCATGGCCGGCAAGTGCAGCCAGGATAAAAAACAGCGATAACGCGGCTTTAAATACAATTTTCATGGAAGGTGGGTTATGATGTGGTTAGCAAGTGCTTAAGTGCTAAATTACAATTAAAATAATTATAGGGTGAATGGAGAATTACCATTTTGTTTAATCCTGCAACACTTTTTTTGTACAGACGCATAATTGCGTCTCTGGCAGACAGGTAACAGATTTTCATGGTTGGATTTGCATACAGTAGACTTGTCTTTATTGGCTGCTCCCTGTTAAATGATCTGCCTACCGGAGGAACTTGTATTGGCCAAAAACAGGCACAAATATTTAGATGCGAGTAAATTGCTATCATTTTAGTGTTAACCATGATAAAATATAATATATTGGTTATCAAATATTTATAAATTTCTTATCTGAAATGTGTTAAGTTATGTTAACCCAATCAGATGCACTTGCCTGTGCAGGCAGGCGACGGGTTTGCCCGCTTGGATTTGCATGCGGGAGACGCAATTATGCTGCTCTACGTTGAAGAAAGAAACCTCCTTATTTATTTAAAACGCACATTAGTTTCATAATTCCGCTATCTTTAATTTTAATAAACCTAAGGCTATGGATTTTTTTATCGTTGTTTTACTCATATTGATTATTGTTTTAATTGTAAACAACAAAAGCAGCGTTGCCCGCCATATAGAAGCGCTTGAAACCCAGATACTGGAATTAAAGCGGATGATTGAACATTTACGGGTATCCAAACTTACGGAAGAACCGCGCAAACTCGAAGAAGTGGCCCAACCTGTTATCAAAGAAATCCCGGTTGTAAAAGTTCCGGAACCTCCTGTTACACCTATACCGCCACCGGTTCCACCAGCAATAAAACCTGAGCCGGAACCCGTTAAGATTGAAAGGCAACCCGAGGTGATCAGCGATGGCATACCTGCTATTAACCGCCCGGTAAAAACAAACGCACCCACCCCACCCGTACCCGAAGAGCCCCAACTTTCCTTTTTTGAACGCTACCCCGACCTGGAGAAATTCATCGGCGAAAACCTGGTTAACAAAATAGGTATCGCCATATTAGTGCTGGCCATAGGTTACTTTGTAAAATTCGCTATTGACAGCGGTTGGGTTGGCCCTGCCGGCCGTGTGGGTATTGGCATTGCCTGTGGCGCTATATTGGTAGGCATTGCCCATTGGTTACGCAACAGTTATAAAGCCTTCAGCTCGGTGTTGGCCGGTGGCGGTTTAGCGGTATTTTATTTTACTATAACACTGGCCTATCACCAGTTTAACCTGTTCACTCAAACGGTATCATTCGTAATCCTTATCGTCATTACCATTTTCGCGGTGCTGCTGTCATTGCTTTACGATAAGCAGGAGTTGGCTATCATTGCGCTTGTTGGCGGTTTTGCCAGCCCATTTATGGTGAGCACCGGGAAGGCCAATTACGATGCTTTATTTATTTACCTGCTGATACTGAATACCGGCCTGCTCATCATCGCTTATTATAAAGCATGGCGCGTGCTCAACATGGTGTCTTTCGCGTTTACGGTCATTGTATTTGGTGGGGTGTTGTATGCGCTTACGGCGCCAACCTATCATTACGGATTAATTTACGGCAGCATATTTTATGTGCTTTACTTTGCCATCAATGTGGCTAATAACGTTAAGGAGAATAAAAAATTTATCGGTTCGGATTTCAGCATCCTGCTGATCAATACCGGGCTTTATTTTGCGGCCGGCTTGTACCTGCTCACCGCTATGCACCAGGAGCAATTCCGCGGGTTGTTTTGTTTGAGTTTGGCTGTAGTAAACCTCATCCTGTCATACATCCTGTTCCGTAACCGCAAGGTTGATACCAATGTATTGTACCTGCTAATTGGCATTACGCTCACCTTTATATCGCTGGCTGCGCCTATTCAACTTCATGGCAACAGCATTACCCTGTTCTGGGCTGCCGAAACGGTGGTACTTTACTGGTTATACCTCCGTTCATCAATCAAATTAATGAAGCTTACCTCGCTTATTTTATGGGTAGCCTTGTTATTAAGCCTCTTGATGGACTGGTACCAGATTTACCCCGATCACCTCATTAAGCTTACCATTATTGCCAACAGGGGTTTTATTACAACACTGGTAGCCGCCATCAGCTCGTTCCTGTTATCGGTGCTGGTAAGCCGCGACGAAAACGACGACGCCGGTATAAAATTCAGCAAACATATATTTAGCACCGTAGGGCTGGTCCTATTATTTTTAAGCGGCCTTGTCGAAATTAATCACCAGTTTTTAAACAGGTATCCCGAGGCGTCGCTCAATATATTGTACATGATGCTGTATACGCCGGCTTTTATATTGGGCTATTACCTGGTATCGTTAAAAGTATCAGCAATTCAATTCAGCAACAACATCCGTATAGGTGTCCTTTGGGTTTGTATTATCATTTACCTGGTTTTAATGCCACAGTATTTTGGCTTGTTGACAGATATGCTTACCGGCAAAAAAGTACCATCGGGCCATTTTGCAGCGCATTGGATAAGTGCCGCGTTTATCGGCCTGCTATTTTACCGTACCATCCGCCTTTGCCAAACTACTATGGACGATGGTATGAAAACGCTTTTCACCTGGATACTGAGTGCCGGCATCGTAGTATTTTTAAGCCTGGAATTTTGCCTGCTTAGCAACCTGGTATTTTACAGTAAAATGCACTCCATTGAACGGATAGAAACAGTTTACGTTAAAACCACCCTGCCTATATTATGGGGTCTGCTATCATTTGCGCTCATGTGGCTGGGTATGCGTTATAAAATGCGCACCATGCGCATAGTATCGCTAACCCTGTTTTCTATCACGCTGGTTAAACTATTTATTTATGATATTGTAGATATACCACAAGCCGGAAAAATAGCGGCATTCTTTTGCCTGGGTGTTTTGCTGCTCATTATATCCTTTATGTATCAAAAGGTTAAAAAAATTATTGTTGATGATGAAACTGCTAAAAATAAGGAAGACTAACATTGCCTTAACCGCTTTTTTTTGCGTACTGATGTTTACGGCATCGGCACAAAAAAGCTTTAAATATGGAGCTGCCCTGCAACAGGTGGATAGTACGGGCTTTTACCGCATCAGCCTGAAGCCCGGTTTTGTGGCCAAGGCCGGGAATGATATGGCCGATATCCGCATTGCCGATGCCAAGGGCAATTTTGTACCTTATATACAGGCCGGTAGTCTGCCCCAAAAAAACCAGCAAAGCTTTGTGGTTTTTAACCGGATAGATACGCGCCTGCCAATCGATACCGGCACCACTTATATTGTTGAAAATAAAACAGGCCTGGCCCTTGATAAGCTGTGGATAAAGCTGCAAAACACTGCAGTACAACGCAAGGTAAACCTGATGGGCAGCGACGACCTGCAGCAATGGTTTGCCATACAGGAAAACATCCCCTTGCAGGAGGCAGTACAAAACAGCGAAGGCACCTACATGCAATTGCTCTCGTTCCCGGCCAGCAGCTATCGTTACTTAAAAATGCTGGTAAACGATAAAAACAAAACGCCCATTAAGTTTTTGCAGGCCGGTATTTATACCGAATATGCCAAAACGCTGGCTTATACACCCGTGCCCTCGCTTCAGTTTACGCGTGCTGATAGTAACAAAACCACCTTCATCAACATCAAACTAAACGATAATTACCAGGTAAATAAGCTGCATTTAAATATCAGCGCGCCTAAATACTTCAGGCGGAACATAATGGTTTACCAAATTATTGGCGGTTATAAAGAAGCTGTTGCCGAGGCTGAATTAAACTCAACCCAAAACAACAATCTGCTATTTTCTGCAAAGGCCAGCCAACTGTTATTACAGATTGCCAATGGCGATAACCAGCCATTAACCATTACCGGCATTGATGCCTACCAAACCGATCAATACCTGGTGAGTTATCTTGATGGCAAACAAAGCTACCGCCTGTTGGCCGGCGATTCGACCGCGCAGGCACCCGAGTACGACCTGAAGTTTTTTGCCGATAGCATAAAAGATAATATCCCAACCATCGGCCACGGAGCTGTTGTTAAAAACAATACTGTTTTGCAGGCCCAAACCAAAGCAGGCAAGGATTATACGGTATTGATTTGGGTGGCTATTGTAGTTGCTTTGGGGCTATTACTGCTGCTTACTTTGAAAATGACGAAAGAGGTGGCGAAGAAGGATAGCTAATTTCAGTAAATTGTGTCCCCCGATCTGTGTCCTCACAGATCGCCATTCTCCATTTGATCCGGTAAACTAAGACATACCGGTAAGATGCTTGTGGAGACACGGGCATTGGGAGGAAATTTAACTACTAAAATTTAGCACTTGTGTTTTAAGATAATGCTCAATTACAAGTTTGGCCTCTTCTATATTTTGTATTCCTATCTGGATTTTTTCGCCATTTTTAAATATAATCTGAATACCATTATTAGCTTTTAAGTTATACCCCATTCCGTTTTTATGAGTGCTTCTTAATCTTAAAAAGCGATCGCGGATAAACACCTGGTCAATATTATCCCATTTACATAGTATTTCGACTTTTGAAGGCCTCTCCTTCAGAAAGATGCCTTGCTCGTCAATTTTTATAACCAAGCTTTTAAAAAATACATATTTATCCACCACGATCATAATACCGCAACCGCCAAAAAGTCCAATTCCTATACCAGCCGGGATAGAATTAACCGGTGCGATTAATGAATAGGTAAGTCCCGCAACAAAAACTACTGATAGTATAATTGCGATAAACTTTGCCCCTGGAGTATCAAATTTTTGAGTTTCGGTGAATATCCTATCTGAATTAAAAGACATGATTTTTTAAATATGTTGGTTGAAGATATGTAAAACGTACCGAAATGAAAAGGCAACCCGAAAAGATGGCTTTAACGGTGAAAAAAGAAGTGGCATACTTCCCTTCCCCGATCTGTGTCCTCACAGATAGATATTATCCAGTTGATCCGGTAAACCGACGTTATACCTGCAAGATGCCAGTGAGGATACAGGCATCGGGGAGGTAAATTACTCCTTCAGGAGTTGATCGGCCACGATTTTGCTGCCTACAATACAGGCTACGGTTCCAAGTCCGGGCCAGGTGGTATCGCCCACCATTCTAAAATTTTTTACGCCAATATCGTGGGGCATGGCCTTGAAATTTGAATTGTGTAAATTTTGCCTAACGCCTCCAACTGTGCCATTTATCCTGCCTGTAAATCGCTGATAGGTTCGGGGAGTACCCACCTGGTATACGATGGCGTTTGTTCCCAACTGCGGATAGATCCGCTTGGCCAGGGCGACCAAATGGTTTCCTATATTTTCTTTTTTTAACTGGTATTCTTCTTCGTTAAGATTTTGCCATTCAGCAAGTTTACAATGAGTGGAAATCATTACCGACCTATACCCTTCAGGCGCACTATCTGTGTCGCCGGCGGCCGAAACAGAAATGAACATATTATTCCCGTTGCCTAATGGCAAATCATAATTGTAAAATAGCTGGTGGTGTGTAAGATCCTGGCAGGCTATCTCAGATTCGGGCACACCCAAAAAAACGACTACTGCACTTTCATAGCGATCTTTATCCCTTTTAACATACTGCTCTAAAACTTGCTTTATGTTAGGCGGGGCAATGACCATGGTATTTTCGGCCGGTATCGCACTTATTACCTGGCGGGCCCTGAATTTTCCTTTTCTTGTTATCAGAACATATTCTTTATCCACCATCTCCAATTTTTCAACCTGTTGACCAACCAACAGTACGCCGCCCAATTTTTTATAATGTGCTGCTAAATTTACCCAAAAGCCTCTCATCCCGCCCTTTGCCCTTCGTAACCCCGCGCCCCTGATAGTTATCCCGAGCGCTGCATTAATTAATGGCGCTTCCTCCAGCGTGCTGTTTACCGTATCTTCTACCAGCATAGATAATACAGCTTTTAATTCCCGGTCGTTTTCAAGACCATATTTCTTTAATGCATCTGCCACAGTGTAATTCAAAAAACGCACTAATGATATATTACCAATGCCAATTGCCCTGGCAGCATGTAAAGCATCTGCAACATTTTGAATAGGTAGCTTGATACCTTTGCGGCTTGCATTCCAAAAAACCAATGCCATTTTATCCATTAACGCCCAGAATTTAAGATGAGCAGGGGAATTTCCCAATTTTTCTGCCCTTTCCTGGTGCCATTTACTTTTGTCGCAATATAAGTGGATTGATTTATTGGGCAGCCATAATTGATAATCCAAAGGCTCCGATTCGGGCATTTGTAAACCGACGGCACCAAGCAATTCGCCGCCAATGCCACCTGGTTCAAAATCAACAAGCGTGGTTGCACCAACATCAAAACTAAATCCCTTTTTGGAATAAAAGCCGGCGCAGCCGCCAGGCTGGCCATGTGCCTCTAAAATTAAGGTTGATTTACCTGCCGCCTGGAGTCTCATTGCGGTTGCCATACCAGCAATGCCACATCCTATTATGGCTACGTCGTAATTGTGCATTTGCCAAGATAAATTAATATAACACTTCTTTTTTCCGCGATCTGTGTCCTCACAAATCGCTATCCTTTTGTTGATCCGGTAAGCCGACAGCATAGAGGCGAGATGCCTGTAAGGACACAGGCATAGGGAATAGAGACGATCCCTACCCCCTTATACTCAATATATCATGTATTGCATGCTCAGCCTTTTCATACTGAAAGGTAAACCCGGCATCCATTAAACGCTGCGGTTTCACCCAACGGCTTTTTAATATCAGTTCCGGTTCGGTGCCGATAACCAGGGCGCCAATCTCCAACAGCCATTGTGGTGCGGGCAGGCTAACAGGCATACCATATGCTTTGCGGATGAGTTGCATAAAGTCGGTGTTCTTTTCGGCATACGGTGCGGCACAATTGTATACGCCTTCCGTTTCAGGATGATCAAGCAAAAATTGAGTACTGCGGGCTACATCGTGCTCATGCACCCAGGCCAGGTATTGTTGCCCATCGCCTTGCCGGCCGCCCATTCCTATTTTTACCAGGTTGAGCAGGCGCGGAAAAACACTGCCGCTGCGGCCAAGGGCGATACCCAGCCGCAAAGCTACTTTACGGGTTTCAGGTGTTTCGCACTTAAAGAAAGTGCTTTCCCAAATGTTGCATACGTCGATGCTGAAACCGTAACCTATCTCGCCGGTTGCTTCGTCCTGCGGATGATCTTCGGCATGGCGGTAAATGGTGGCAGAGGTAATGTTGATCCACAACTTTGGCGGATCAACCATTTTATGGATCACATCGCCCAACAGTTTGGTAGGCGTAACACGTGAGGCGATGATCGCGGCCTTGTTCTTTTTGGTATAGCGGCAGTTTACGTTTTTACCGCAAAGGTTAATAAGCATATCGGCGTGAATGAGCTGCACAGTCCATCCGTTTTCTGTTTTGCCATCCCAAACTACCGTGCGGATGTTGCCGACAGCCGGGGCTTGCTTGCGGGCCAGGATAATGACCTCATCGGCCAAATCTTTGTAATATTTGGCCAGCACTGTACCCAGGTAACCATTGCCACCCGCCAGTACTATTTTTTTGTACGCTTTCATGATATCAGTTTAGGATAAGAATCAATAAAACAACACGGTAAGTTACCCAGCTGATGGTCATTACCCAGCCCAATTGCAGCAGTTTTGTACGGCGAATATGCTCCAAAAACATCAGCCCGGCCACTCCTACAAAGAACAACGTACAAATCAATGGCCCGGGATGAAACCAATGGTTAACAGCAAGCGGGATAAGCAATAGCAAACTACCTGCAAAAGATATGGTCATCATGTTGCCCATGTAAGTCCAGATTTTGTCTTTAGCGTAAATGCCGATCACAACACCTTGTACCAATACCTGCCCGCCGCAAATGAGGTATTCGCGGTAAGCATTGCCCGGCGGTACCATGCCCACCAGCAAATTCGCGTAGCGGGTTAATATAAACGCGGTACAAAACCAGGTAAACAGCAGATAAACTATTCGGTAATGGAGTTTAAAAGAAGGTTTGTAAGCAAAATCCGTGGCCTCATGAACAGGCGGAATAATTACCCTCCTGTTGTAGGAGATAAAAGCGTAAATCTTGCTCATGAGCCAAATAAAAGGTTTAAAAGCAAACAAAGGGGTAAATATGGGCCAGGCGTTGCCCAGTATTTTAAACAGGCTTTTGATACCATAAGTAACCTCGCCGCTTTTAAGGTTAATGAGGGCAATTTCGTTAACTGCCCTTTGCCTGTCATAAACCGGGCAGGTGTTTTGGGGCATGGTTTGGTAAGCAGCCCTGCCGCCATCATCAAGCATGCCGGTTTTTACAAAGGCTTTGGTATAAACACTACACATGGGACATTCGGCATCGAAAAGGATCATGTGGTTATTAAGCGTTTTCATTGTTGCGGGTTTTTACTATTCCTGATTGATGACACAAAGATATAGTTTATTTTATATTTTCAATAATTATTGAAAATATAAAATTTGAACGTTTTACTTAAGGAAAAGAAACTTTTAAACCCGGTCAGGCTATCTGCAATTATCCAAAATCCACAAAGCTTTTCACGGTTGTAAGGGATAAAACAACACTCTTTACAATTATCAGGATTGGTCAGGCTATCTTGCATAATTATCGCAACTGCAAGAATGAAAAAGGTGGGCTTTATTGGCATGCCTGAGCCTGGCACGGAAAGATTTTGCGTGGATTAGTCCCCATGCTAATATCCTTGAAGTTTATGCTAATAAAGCAGGTTGTAATAAAAAAAATTATCTTTATGATTGTGACCGGCTTTGGGCTTATTGTGCATAAAGCAAGCGTTACAGCAAATAAATAAGGTATTGCATTTTACCAATTGATGCATTATTGATTTTTTACTAACAAATAACCTATGTTTTTAAGATGAAAAATTATGTTTTGTTATTGTTTAGCTGGATGTTTGTTTTGCTGGCATCACCAGCCGCGTTTGCCCAAAAAAAGTTTAATGGCCTTGATGTTGGCCTGGGCAACCTGTACCGCACCAGCGATGCCAAAACCCGGTCGATAAGTCCGGAGAATTTTAATGGTGAAAAAGGTAAGGGCGGTATGGCCACTACCGGTACTGGAGGTAACGCATCGCGCGATTTGGGTCAAACCTGGAAGGTGAGCCCAAGTGTAGTGATCAAAAAACACACCACATTTACCATTGCCGAAATTAACGAAAGTGGTGCCATTCAGCACATCTGGATGACGCCTACAGGCAACTGGCGCTACAGCATCCTTCGCTTTTACTGGGACGACGAAACCACCCCATCTGTTGAGGTACCCGTTGGCGACTTTTTTTGCATGGGCTGGGGTAAGTATTCGCCCCTCGCCAGTTTAGCCGTGGCTGTTAACCCGGGCAGTGCTTTTAACTGCTACTGGCCTATGCCATTCCGCAAAAAATGCCGCATCACCATGGAAAATATTGATGATAACGATATGGTGCTCTATTACCAGGTTGATTATACGCTTACAGATATTCCGGATGATGCGGGTTACTTTCATGCGCAGTTTCGCCGTACCAATCCCCTGCCCTATAAAAAAGATTATGTTTTGGTGGATAGTATTGTAGGCAAGGGACAGTATGTGGGCACTTATTTAGCCTATGGCAGCCACAAAAACGGCTGGTGGGGCGAGGGCGAGATTAAGTTTTTTATGGATGGCGATACCAAATTCCCTACTATAAACGGCACCGGTACCGAGGATTATTTTTGCGGATCATATGACTTTGATACCCGCCACAAGGACGCCAACGGCAAAGAGAAGAACGAAACCGAATACACCGAATTTAATACGCCCTACAGCGGCCTTGCCCAGGTAATTGGCGGCGACGGCCACTATACCGTAGCCCAGCGCTTTGGCCTATACCGCTGGCATATTGTTGATCCCATCAGGTTTGAAAAAAGCCTGAAAGTAACCATCCAGGCACTGGGCTGGCGACACGATGGGCGGTATATGCCTTTGCAGGACGATATTGCATCTACCGTGTTTTGGTACCAGACCGGCCCAACTAACCCATTCCCCAAATTACCGTCGCGCGACGAACTTGAAGTAAACTGATGAAGCTATACAAAATTGCCAAAGGCATCCTGCTGGAGCATGAAGGTGCCGCTTACATTATTGATGACAGCTGGGATAAACTGGTAAACCGCGATAACCTGGCCGCCTACCTGCAATCCGTTATCGACGATACTACGCCGTTAACTGCCGGTGTACACCAGGAATTTACCAACAGCCAGGCGCTGCCGCCCATTGGCACGCAGGAGGTTTGGGCTGCCGGCGTAACCTATTTAAAAAGTCGCGACGCCCGGATGGAAGAATCAGAAAGCTCGGGCGGTGCCAGTTTATACGATAAGGTTTATGATGCCGCAAGGCCCGAACTGTTTTTTAAAGCCACGCACTACAGGGTGAGCGGCCATGGCGGAGAGGTGTACATCCGCAAAGATTCGGAATGGAACGTGCCCRAACCCGAGCTAACACTGTACATCAACAGCAAAGGCAATATCCAGGGCTATACCATCGGCAACGATATGAGTTCGCGCAGTATTGAGGGCGAAAATGCCTTGTACCTGCCACAAGCCAAAATCTACGAAAAAAGTGCCGCGCTCGGCCCATGCTTATATGTAAGTGCAGAGCCATTGCCTGCTGATTCGGCCATCAAACTGCTTATCAAAAGCGACGGCGCCGCGGTGTATCAGGATGAAACCACCATATCGCGCATAAAACGCTCTTTTACCGAACTGGTGGGCTATTTATATGCCGAGTGCGATTTTCCGCAGGGCTGTTACCTCATGACGGGTACCTGCCTGGTGCCGCCGCCAACGTTTACTTTGCAGCAGGGCGATGAGGTTTATATTACGATAGACCACATCGGCACTATGATCAACACCATCGGCATTAACCCAAAACATAAGTAAGCCAATGAGGAATTTGAAGATAGCTTATTTTATGCTGATAGCTGCAAGCCTTAATTCCTGCACCATGCGAATGCCGGATGCCTTACCCGGAGAATTCCGTTATGATCATCTCTTTTTAGAAAAACACGATAAAGGTCTTATTCTTTTAATTACGAAAGACTTAAATAGCGCAATCCTGGTTTCGCCAAAATACCAGGCCAAGGTGTTTACATCAACAGCTGATGGGATTACCTTTGGGAAAAGTTTTGGCTGGATAAAATACGAAACCTTCGACCTGAAACAACCCGACCCGCATATGAACGCTTTTGGCGGCGAAGACAGGCTTTGGCTTGGCCCCGAGGGAGGCAGGTTCTCGCTGTTCTTTAAACCGGGTACCAAAATGGATTTTGATAACTGGCATACCCCGGCCGCGGTTGATAATGAAAGCTGGCAACTGGTTTCCTCGTCGGATACCAGGGTATCTATGAGCAAAGCTACCCGGCTGCAAAACTATGCGGGCACGCAGCTGGATATCAAACTCGACAGGGACATCGAGATCCTGGAACCGGAAGTGATTAACCAGTTGTTGGGCATCAGCCCGGATTCCACCATAAAAATGGTTGGCTTCAGTACTATAAATACCATTACCAACACCGGCAGAACAGCCTGGAACGAAACCACCGGCGCCCCCTGCCTCTGGAACCTGGATATGTTTACCCCATCGCCCAAAACAGTTATTGTGGTACCTTACATTGATAGCGCAACAGGCAAGGTTGCCACCACCAATTATTTTGGCGAGATTGCTAAAGACCGCGTCAACTACAACAAAGGCATCCTGTTGTTTAAGGCCGATGGCAAATCGCGCGGCAAACTGGGCATCCCGCCAAACCGGGCCAAAAACGTAGCCGGCAGCTATGATGCCAGTAACCGGGTGCTAACCATCACCGTTTTTGATATCGACAGCAGCGCCAAATACCTTAACCAGGAATGGAAAACCGATACCGCCCCCTTCAGCGGCGATGCGGTGAATGCCTATAACGATGGCCCGCTGGCAGATGGCAAACAAATGGGTCCTTTTTACGAAATTGAAAGCGTATCGCCCCCCGCTTTTTTAAAACCCGGCCAAAAGCTGGCGCACAAACACAGCGTATTCCACTTTACCGGTGATGAAAAGGCGCTTAATACCATCGCCCTGAAAACCCTGGGAGTTTCAATAAAAGACATTACATCAGCATTAAAATAAAAGCATCCCGATAAACCAATTATAACAAAACCCAATTATGTCAAAAAATAAAAATACGCTTGCTGTGGTCTTAATAACATCCCTGTTCTTTATCTGGGGATTTGCGTTAAATCTTAACCCGATACTGATACCGCACTTAAAAAAGGCCTGCCAGCTAAGTGATCTGCAATCATCACTGGTAGATTCTGCAGCGTATTTTGCTTACTTTTTGCTGCCCATACCAGCTGCCCAGTTTATGAAACGTTATGGTTATAAAGGGGGCATCCTGTTTGGTTTAATACTTTTTTCGGTTGGTGCATTCCTGTTTTTCCCGGCATCAATTGTGCGTAACTACGCGTTTTTCCTGGGGGCGCTGTTCATCATATTTTCGGGTGCTGCCTTTTTAGAAACTGCTGCCAATCCATACATCAGCGTGTTAGGGGATCCGGATAGCGCTACGCAGCGTATCAACTTTGCACAAACGTTTAACGGTCTTGCAGCGGTATTGGCATCTTATTTAGGAGGCAAGGCCATACTATCGGGCAAAGTACTTACGCCCGACCAGGAGAAGGGCATGTCATCATTACAACTGAATAACTATTTAAATAAAGAGGCTTCATCCGTACAATTGCCCTTCCTGATCATCGCAGTTACAGTGCTTATAGTGGCTATCCTGTTATGGCGTACGCATTTGCCCGAAATTGTTGAAGAAGGCGAAGGCCTGTCACAGCACGAAGACCGCACTTTTTTGGAGCGTATTGCCGACTTATTGAACGAAAAGGGTTTAAGGTTTGGGGTAGTAGCGCAATTTTTTTATGTAGGCGGGCAGGCCTGTGTAGGAAGTTTTCTGATCCGTTTTTCTGAAAGGGTAGCGGGCGTAGATGAGGCAGCGGCCAATAATTACCTTACAATGGCCCTTTTCGCTTTTCTGGCAGGCCGGTTTATTGGCACTTTCCTGATGTCATTCATCAACCCCGTAAAACTGCTGGCTATTTATGGTATCACCAATGTAGCGCTTATTGTGCTTTCGGTGTTTTTACACGGTAAGTTCCCGGTTTACGCGTTAATTGGGGTAGAGTTTTTTATGTCGATCATGTTCCCTACTATATTCTCGTTAAGTATCCGCGGATTGGGGGCCAAAACCAAAGAGGGTTCATCACTGGTAATCATGGCTATAGTAGGCGGTGCTATTTTCCCGCCAATAATGGGCAAACTATCTGATATGACCAATATCCAGATTGCGTACCTGGTACCGGCGGCCTGCTTTTTGTTTGTTTTTTACTTTGCCATGCGCAACTTAAAAGTAAAAGAGGTGAAACTTACCGTATCCCACTAGCAAATCAATTTTTATAACGAATACCCATATACCATGAATTTACAACTTACAGATAAAGTAATTATAGTAACAGGCGGCGCAAAAGGCATAGGCGAGGGAATTGTTAAAGTTTTGGCTGCCGAGGGCGCCATCCCGGTTATTATAGGCCGCAGCGAGGCCGATAACCTTAAAGTGGTTCATGAAATTGAAGCCGCCGGTGGCCGGGCATTCCAGGTTGCTGCCGAACTTACCAACCCTAAGGCCAATGAAAATGCCATTACCGCCACCGTAGCCAAATATGGCCGCATAGATGGCCTGGTAAATAACGCTGGTGTAAACGACGGTGTAGGCCTGGAAGACGGTAACTACGAGGCCTTCATCGCGTCACTGCATAAAAATGTGGTGCACTATTACCTGATGGCCCATTACGCGCTGCCCGAGTTGATCAAATCCAAAGGCGCTATCGTCAACATTACCTCCAAAACTGCCGACACCGGCCAGGGTCACACCTCGGGATACGCGGCGGCAAACGGCGGGCGTAATGCCTTAACCCGCGAGTGGGCTGTAGAGCTGTTGAAATACGGGATCCGTGTAAACGCCGTTGTAGTGGCCGAGTGCTGGACCCCGCTGTACGAAACCTGGCTAAACAAAATGACCGACCCGGAAGCCAAGCTCAAAGAAATTCAATCAAAAATCCCCCTGGGCAACCGCATGACCACCGCCGAAGAGCTGGCCAACACTACCGCCTTCCTGCTCTCGCCCATATCCAGCCATACCACCGGCCAACTGGTATACGTCGACGGCGGCTACACGCATTTGGATAGGGCTTTGGCTAACGCTTAGGGGGAGAAGCAAGAGTCAAGAATCAAGAGTTAAGACTTTTGAACGTGAAGCCGGTCTGTTAGAAAAGAGACTGGCTTCACTTATTCTTCCCACTCACCACTCAAAACTCACAACTCACCCCTTCACCACTTCCGCAAACAACCTGTACGATTTCAGCTTCGCTTCACTATCGTAAATATGCGATGTTGCCATAATTTCGTCTACCCCGTTTTCTGCCACAAAGTCGGTTAGCGCGGCGGTTATTTTTTGCTTGCTGCCTATGAACGAGTAGGCCAGCATCTGCATTACGGCTTCCTCTTCAAACACGTTCCAGATGTGGGCCATGCTTTCAACCGGGGGTTGCAGCAGGCGGCGTTTGCCGGTAACAATGCCCATAAACATTTGCTTAACGCTGGTGGCCAGGTATTCGGCTTCCTCGTCGGTATCGGCGGCTACTACGTTTACGCAGGCCATTACGTAAGGCTCCTGCAACACTGCCGAAGGTTTAAAGTTATCCCGGTATATTTTAATGGCCTCTTTAAAGTAGGCCGGCGCAAAGTGACTGGCGAAGGCATAAGGCAAGCCCTTGGCCGCAGCAAGCCGGGCGCTATCCGTGCTCGATCCTAATATCCATATCGGCACCTCCAGCCCCTCGCCGGGAATGGCGCGAACTTTGGCATCGGCATTATCTGCCGAAAAATATTTTTGCAGCGCCTCCACATCCCGGGGGAAGTGAAACGACGCGTTCATGTTCTCGCCCCTGATGGCCATGGCGGTTACCTGGTCGGTGCCTGGGGCGCGGCCAAGGCCAAGGTCAATCCGGTTGGGGTATAGGGTGGCCAGGGTGCCAAACTGCTCGGCCACCACCAGCGGTGAATGATTGGGCAGCATAATACCGCCCGAACCCACGCGGATGCTTTGCGTATTGCCCGCCACATACCCAATCAGTAACGATGTGGCCGAACTTGCCACCGCAATCATATTATGATGCTCGGCAAACCAGTAACGCGTATAGCCCAACTGCTCGGCCCGCCGGGCGTTTTGCAGGCTCAACCTGTAGGTATCCGCAATAGGGTGCCCCTCAACCACGGTAGCCAAATCCAGTACCGAATAAGCCAGCTTATCCAATGTTTTTAAACTCATACCACAAATTTAAACCTAAACCCCGCAGCAATGCGAGACCCTAAGGCAGATATGACTTTGGCTAAACAATAGCCTCCCGACACCGTCATGCGGGGGTAAAAAACGGGGAAGTCTTAGCCTGCGTTCAAGGTCAATGTTTTTGTGTTGGAAAATCCCAGACTTACGTTTTTGCAACTTTAAGCCTTTTGCCTGTCACTCTCCTTTGGCCGGTCTGGTAATGGATACCACTATCAATCAGCCCTAAATAATACCCCTGTCATTTCTTCGCTCAATGCCCACAGCTTTCCTGCATTTTCGGCATTTACCGAGTATGGTTTTACACCCCTCAGGGATGAAGGATCGCTGTAGTCATGATTAATATTTCCCTCGTCAAGTTCGGCCACATCGGCATCTTCACAATAAACACCGCCTATGCCATTTAATTGCGGGCTGGTAGCGCACCAAACCGAAGTAGCAGCACCCTGATCAACATTTTTAAGTTTGGCTGCCACTTCTGGCTTAATGTTACCGTCCTGGTCATGGGTGCCCATTTGCTGAAATAAAGCCATAGGGGCTACGCGGCCCAGGTCGGTGCCGATTACCGAACCGGGATGTGCCGAAAAAGCGCGCACATTAAAAGCCTCGCCCCGGTGGTCAAGCTCTACCGCGAAAAGATTATTGGCCGATTTGGATTGGCCGTAACCCTGTAACGTTTCATAATCACGGTTGATAAAATTGGGATCGTCAAAATTGAACGGAGCAATTTGGTGGCCAAAAGAAGATACATTAAGCACCCGCGCGCCATTTGCTTTACGCAAAGCGGGCCAAAGCCTGGCCGTTAACTGAAAATGACCCAAATGGTTGGTAGATAGCTGTGACTCATATCCCCGCCCGTCCCGTTGCAGTGGCACCCACATAATGCCGGCATTGTTAATAAGGATATGCAGAGTACCATGAACCGCGAGGAATTTTGCTGCGAACGCATCGATGGATTCCGGCTGCTGTAAGTCCATTTCTTCAATTATTATGTTGGCCGTTCCCTTTAAGTTATTAGCGGCTTTACTGCTATCGCGGGCTGGTACAATTACCGTTGCGCCGGCCGCAGCCAGTGTTTTTACTGTTTGGAGGCCAATGCCAGCGTAACCGCCGGTAACAATGGCGGTTTTGCCATTAAGGTCAATCCCTTTTATAACATCATGAACAGTAGATGTTGCATTAAACCCTGATTGGAGCGGTTGCTGTAGGGCTCCGTTATAATTGTCTTTTAAGTTCATCGTTTTTTGATTTTATTTTCAAGACAAAACTAACGGCGTCAGGGAAAAACAGGTTTGTTTAAAACATCAAACTGCTTTGTTTAAAACGTCAAAAAAAACAGGCCCGAAGCAAACGAACTTTTATGCTTTGGTTTATTGAAGCCAACTTTCTTTTCATCGCGTGCAAAACAACATCGTTTAGCCTTATTGTCAATTTAAAAGTTTTATTTATCATTGCGTCACAAAAACGCATAGGGTTGCCCCTGTTCAATAAACCGGTTATAACATTACATTTCTTCTTGTATTTAAATAAAATAAAGCATATTTATAATTCGTGCCGCGTTGGCACAGCCAAAGCCATACAAAACCTTTAACACTTTTAAACTAATGACCCAAACTCCTGCGTACCTCGAATCAAAAAGCCATTATAAAATTTTAGACGGACTGCGCGGTGTAGCCGCCCTGTTAGTGGTAACCTTCCACATTCTGGAGGCCAACAATGGTGGCAGTCGCTTTGCCCAGATCATTAATCACGGCTACCTGGCTGTCGATTTCTTTTTCCTGCTATCGGGCTTCGTTGTTGCTTATGCTTATGATGACCGTTGGGGCAAAATGAGTCAATGGGAGTTTTATAAGCGCAGGCTGGTACGTTTACAACCAATGGTTATTATGGGAAGTATCATTGGTGCCATATTTTTTTATTTGCAGGCATCGCCAACGGTGTTCCCGCTAATAAGCGCAACGCCGGTTTGGAAAATGCTTTTGGTTATGGTGATTGGTTGTACACTAATCCCGATACCTATATCGATGGACATTCGCGGATGGCAGGAAATGCACCCGCTGGATGGGCCTGCCTGGTCGCTGTTTTTTGAGTACATAGCCAATATTTTGTACGCGGTAATTGTACGCCACTTTTCAAAAACAGTACTTGCCATATTTGTGGCCTTATTTGCCGGCTTGCTTATCAACTACCTGGTAACAGGGCCGCAGGGCGATGTTATAGGTGGCTGGAGTATCAATAAACAGCAAATGAGCATAGGCTTTATACGATTGCTCTACCCGTTTTTTGCCGGGGTGCTGCTTTCTCGCTTAGGAAAGCTTATCCACATTAAAAGCGCATTTGCGGTATGTAGCATACTTGTTTTTATTGTACTTGCTATCCCCAGAATTGGCGGCACAGGACAGCTTTGGATGAACGGTTTATACGAAGCGTTTGTGATTATTATCATGTTCCCGCTTATTGTTGCCATTGGGGCCGGCGGCGAGCTAACCGGCAAAACAGCCACCAAAGTGTGTAAGTTTTTTGGCGATATTTCTTATCCCATTTATATAACCCACTACCCTTTAATTTATTGGTACACCGCCTGGGTTATTGATAATAAAGTGCCCATGGGCTACAGCCTTTGCATTGGCTCGGTAGTGCTGGTTAGCAGCATAGCCATTGCTTATGCCTGCCTTAAATTGTATGATGAACCTGTTCGCGAATGGCTCAGGAAACGTTTTTTGGTAAAAAAGGCACAATGATATAATCGATGAAGTGCATCGATTACAAAGCGGGAGATTTGTAAGTCTCCCGCTTTTGTTTTTAGTGTGCAGCTTTGTTTTCAAAAAACCTTTTCTGGGATTTCAGGGCTCCATCTAACGATTTTTGAATATAGGCAATCCCCTCTATCGCTTCAGGGGTTGATGCTCTTTGGGCAATTTCTACCGGATTGGTAAAATCAACTTCTTCAACGCGTTGGTTAATCCACCAAAGGTTACCAAAGGGATCTAAAACCCGGCAAACCTTTTCTCCAAAATAAAGCGTAGTTATGTCGGTAACCGATTTAGCCCCCAGTTGTAAAGCTTTTTGATAGGCGTTTTCAACATCGTCCACATACAAATTCAAAAACGACGGCGTTGATGCCCAGTCGGTTCTTGAATCAAATAACATAACCAAGGCGTCTCCAATTTTCACTACCACATGTATAATTACGCCTTTATTATTGGTAATCCTGCTATTTGGAACTTCTTGGGCATCAAATGCGGCTACCAAAAACGCAATTAAACTGGCGGATGATGGCGATATGATCCATGGCGTTATTGATGTATAATCATCTGGTATCGTTTTGATTTTTTGCGAATCGAAGCTTCTCATGATTTTCTGTTTTAATTTTTAACAAAATTACCGGTAGCGAATGACAGCCCTATGTCAGTAGGATTGAAATTAATTTTTAATGGGGGAAGAACGAAAATCGGCGAGAGACTAAAGTTTTTAAAGCTTCGTAGGCAAAGGGCTTACAACATGTGATGAGTAGGTCGTCAAAACCTAACGGGAAGGGGCTCTAAGTACTATCCTTCGATAAGCTGCTGATGACAGCGCCGTTTTTTGCTTCATCGCGCTAAATATCTGGAAACTATATACGGTTATGAATTACCGGCAGATCCTTCATTGCCCAGGATGACAGAAATGGTGTGGTAAAACCCCTAAAAAGCCTCGTTCAAACCCAAAAAGAAGCCTTTTGAGCCAAACTTGCCAAAGGCATAGTCGAGGCATAAATTGGTCCTGGTAGCTTTGTTAAACAGCACCCGCAAACCACCGCCGCCACCGGGCTGAAATTTTTGGAACAGTTTGGTCCCGGCTTCGTCATTGGCGGTTTGCTCGTTAAAAAAAGCAACCCCGCTTATAAATTTGTTTTTGAGGATAGGGAAGCGGTATTCCACTTCGCTGTAGTTAAACCTGGTACCCTTAAAATAACCGGTAGTATAGCCCCGGCCGCTGCGGAAACTGCCATCTTTGGCCGTACCGGGCAATTCAAGATAGGGTATATCGCCGCTAATCAGGTACGAACCCCAATTCCAAAAGGCAATAACATGCTCCGGGTTTTCTGACGACAAGCTAAAATACTTCCTGAAATCGGTAGTAAACTGTACCGCGCTTTTGGTACTGCCCATCCAGATTTGGTTAACCCGGAAACCGGCATCTGCATAAATTCCTTTATAAGCACGGTTCTGATTATCTCGGGTGGTGTACTGAACGTTAAAAAGCAAACCATCGGCCCGGTAACTGTCCCGCTTAAATCCGTGCTCGTCACTATAAATATTATATGGGGTTAAATGGTTGGTGGTATCTGCCTTGTCCTGAATTTTGGTACGGATGTCAAATGACACCCCGGCGCCTACAAACAGGTTTTTCTCTACTTCCTTGTAAACCTTTTCGCGCAGGTTTAAATATATGGAATGATATGCGCGGCCTTTACGGTTGGCATTAACAAGCGCCTGGTCGGCTGCGCTGCCTCCCGGATCGGGCAGGCCTATCCCTAAGCCATAATCGGGCGTAACGCTTTTGGCCGCCACTATGTTACCCTGAAAATTCCACTTGTTACCTGGAGTATAAAGATTATGATTGATGTAAAAATAAAGAATGCCTTTTGTAGTATACGATACTGAAGTTGCCGCAACCGATAATAGCGTATTCGGGTCGCCTCCTAATTTACGCCCTGCCACGGCCTTTATGCCCAGCTGAAACCCAATACTGGGGTTAGAAGCGATATTGGGAATAACTGTTATGCCCGAAGGCTTTTTGAAAACAGAATCGGGCTTCTTTTTGGGGTGTAAAACATCTGTTACCAGGTTGCCAAAATCATACTGTTTTGAAATATCATTGGCTTTTTTCTGAAACTTCACCGAATCGGCATGATGTTTTATTGAATCTGTTTTCAGGGTATCGTGGGGTACTACTTCCTGCCCATAAACATAGCCTTGTACAGCTATCAATGCGGGCAATAATAAAATTTTAAATACGAAGTAAAACCGGTTGTTTATATTGTTTTGCTGCACTATCAGGATTGAAAAATATTAAACTTCAACTACTTATCAGGGCCCTTAAAACACAGGGCCAATTTTTAAACCTGAAAACCATTGAAATGTTTGATGTTAAAACCGCCAATACACACTTACAGGGAGTAGGCTCTAGTGGATCCGGTTAATAACTTCGCCCAAAGTACCCTGATTAATGTCCCTGTAACGTTTTGAATACTTCTATCGTCTGCGTATTTACATAAACGGTTTAATAACCTTGGGGCGGTTATTTATATATGGTATTTGCTTTTGGTGGGGCATCAATAAAGAACTTAAATAGTATCATATCTGAAATATTTATCCTATTTTCGGACGTTTTTTGTGTGAATTTTTAATGAAGTTTCTTTTTTAATATAATAATTTTAGTTCATGATACATATAGGGGCGCGGTACCTTACTGCCGATGATTTTTCTAAGATTTTGTTTGATGGCGAGGAAGTTGGCTTGGATGCATCGGTTGTTAAGAATGTTGAGGTTAATTACCAGTTTTTGCAGGGTTTCTCTTCAAACAAGCTCATATACGGCATTAACACCGGTTTCGGGCCAATGGCCCAGTATAAGGTGAGCGAAGAAAATTTGCTGCAGTTACAATACAACCTTATCCGCAGCCATGCTTCGGGTGGTGGTAATTTAATGCAGCCCCTGCTGGTTAAAGCCCTGATGATTGCCAGGCTGAACAGCTTTATGCAGGCCCGTTCGGGCGTGCACACCGATTTGCCCGAGCTGCTTACCCAATTAATTAATAAAAATGTTGCACCCAATGTATTTGAACATGGCGGTGTAGGCGCATCCGGCGATTTAGTGCAACTGGCCCATCTGGCGCTGGTTTTAATTGGCGAAGGCGAATCAAGTTACAAAGGCGAGCAGCACGACACTGCCGAATTGTTTAAAGAACTGGGCATCGAGCCGCTATCTATAAAAATCCGCGAAGGCCTTGCCATTATCAATGGCACATCGGCCATGACGGGTATTGGTATGGTAAACATTATCCAGGCCAAAAAACTGCTGGAATGGTCAATCGTACTATCGTCTATGATAAACGAAGTGGTGCAGGCTTTTGATGACCATTACTCTTACGAGCTAAATGTGGTAAAACACCACCGCGGCCAAAACGAAGTAGCCGCCATTATGCGCGATGTACTTACCGGCAGCAAAATGATCCGCGACCGGTCCGAACACTTATATAACCCCGATAACCTTAACCAGGAAGTGTTTTTGGACAAGGTGCAGGAATACTATTCCCTACGCTGCGTAACCCAGGTTTTGGGGCCCGTTTACGATACCATTTTTGAAGTGGAGCGCGTTGTTACTGATGAATTGAACTCGGTAAATGACAACCCGGTTATTGATCATGAAGCCAAAAACATTTTCCATGGCGGTAATTTCCATGGCGATTATGTTTCCCTGGCTATGGATAAACTGAAAATAGCTATTACCAAATTGTGTATGCTTTCCGAAAGGCAATTAAACTATCTGCTTAACGAGAAGCTAAACCATAAATTTCCGCCTTTTGTTAACCTGGGCGTGCTGGGTTTTAACTTTGGGATGCAGGGTATGCAGTTTACGGCTACATCAACCACCGCCGAGAACCAGACCCTATCGTACCCAATGTACCTGCACAGTATTCCTAACAATAATGACAACCAGGATATTGTAAGCATGGGCTGCAACGCGGCATTAATGACCAAGCGCGTTATAGATAATACTTTTGAAGTGCTGGCCATACAAATGATGGCTATTTTACAAGCTATCGATCACCTGGATTGCAGCGAAAAGCTATCACCGACAACCCATACCGTTTATACCGATCTGCGGGCTATATTCCCTAAATTTATTGAGGATAAGCCAAAGTATAAGGATATCGTGAACGTGAAGCAATACTTTGAAAAAGCGGAACATGTGCACCTGATTAAAAAGAGAAATTCCCATATTTTATAATTACAAGCAGATACTCAGGCAACAATTAACAGATCAGAATATGAAATGCGCATTAGTAACAGGCGGATCAAGAGGAATAGGCCGCGCCGTCTGCTATAAACTGGCCAATATGGGGTACTACGTGCTTATTAATTATAAAAGCAACCAGGCAGAAGCCAACAATACTTTAGCTGCAATTAAAGAAAACGGCGGTGATGGCGAGGTTATGAAATTCGACGTAGCCAGCAAGGAAGATATCCGCGCCGTATTGGGCGGCTGGGTTGAAACCAATACCGAAAAATATATTGAAGTGCTGGTAAATAATGCCGGCATTAAGGATGATACCCTGATGATGTGGATGAAAGATGAACAGTGGGACAGCGTATTAAACACCAGTTTAGGGGGCTTTTTTTATGTAACCCAGGCTGTTTTAAACGGTATGCTGGTTAAAAAATATGGCCGCATTATCAATGTGGTATCTTTATCGGGCTTAAAAGGCTTGCCCGGCCAGGTTAATTACTCGGCCGCCAAGGCTGGTGTAATTGGCGCAACCAAGGCACTGGCGCAGGAAATTGCCCGCCGCGGTGTTACCGTTAATGCCGTTGCCCCTGGCTTTATTAAAACAGATATGACCGAAGGTTTGGATGAAAAAGAGCTTAAATCCATGATACCTATTAAACGCTTTGGCACCCCCGAAGAAGTGGCCAGCGTGGTGGGCTTTTTAGCATCGCCCGAAGCTTCCTACATCACAGCCGAGGTGATTTCTGTTAATGGCGGTTTGTATTCATAATTAATCATTTGTTCATATAAACATGCACATTAATATTTCGGGATTAAATAATTTTATTTAGTTTTAAAGGTATTTGTTAATTGATTAAGCCGGTATTAGCGTTATGAATAGAGTTGTGATT
The DNA here is from genome assembly GCF_056401935.1 of Mucilaginibacter sp. P4_D1. NCBI lineage: Bacteria > Pseudomonadati > Bacteroidota > Sphingobacteriia > Sphingobacteriales > Sphingobacteriaceae > Mucilaginibacter > Mucilaginibacter sp. P4_D1. The sequence continues at coordinate 49,231 of NZ_JBFUIJ010000026.1, read as the reverse complement.
ACAGGGATGGGGATTTACTCGTGCATTGGGAAAACCCAGGACGAGGTGAGAGACTCGCTTTTCCACGGCAAATCGGGAATCCTGCTTGATTCTATGCGCAAGGAGTTTGGTTACAGGTCTGGCTTAACCGGCTTTGTTGACAGGCCCAACTTAAAAGAAAAGCTCGACAGGCGTTCGCGCATTATGTTGCCCGAACAGGGCGAGTATGCCTATATGGCCACCATTGAGGCCCTGGCCCAGGCCGGCATCGATATGGATTACCTTGATCAAAACGAAATAGGCATCCTTTACGGTAACGATAGTTCGGCCAAACCGGTTATTGATTGTACCGATATCATCCGCGTAAAAAAAGACACTATGCTGGTAGGCTCAGGAGCGGTTTTCCAAACCATGAACTCCACCGTGAGCATGAACCTGGCCACCATATTCAAATTAAAAGGCATCAACCTTACCGTTAGCGCAGCTTGTGCCAGCGGCTCACACGCCATCGGCCTGGGCTATCATCTCATTAAAAGCGGCCTGCAGAAAGGCATTATCTGCGGCGGTGCCCAGGAGCTTAACCATTTTTCGATGGGTAGCTTTGATGCACTTTCGGCTTTCTCGACATTGGAAAGTACGCCGACCAAGGCATCGCGCCCCTTTGATAAAAGCCGGGATGGCCTGGTGCCAAGCGGTGGCGCGGCTACCGTGATTTTAGAAAGCCTGGAATCGGCACAACGCCGCGGCGCAACTATTTTGGGCGAGGTTATCGGCTACGGATTTTCATCAAACGGCGGCCACATATCCAACCCTACCGTTGGCGGCCCGGTACGCTCACTGGCCATGGCCCTGAAGGACGCGGGTATGACTGCGGCCGATATTGATTACATAAACGCCCATGCCACATCAACCCCAGCGGGTGATGCCAGCGAGGCTAAAGCTATTCACGAGGTTTTTGGATCCAGCAAGCCGCTGGTAAGCTCAACCAAATCCATGACAGGCCACGAGTGCTGGATGGCCGGCGCAAGCGAGATTGTATACTCTATGCTGATGATGCAAAACTCGTTCATCGCGCCAAATATTAACTTCGAAACCCCCGACGAGGATTCGGCTAAGTTAAATATCGCTACTACCACCATCGAACGCAATTTCGACGTATTTTTGTCGAACTCTTTTGGCTTTGGCGGAACAAATTCGTCGCTGATTATTAAAAAATATTGATTAACCTACCCTTATGCAGTTTTTAGAAATTATAGAAAAAACCAATGCTTTTTTAGCAGAAGAATTTGAAATTGATGTGGCGAAAATATCGCCGGAAGCCATCCTGAAAGATACCCTTGAACTTGACAGCCTGGATTATATTGACTTGGTTGTTGTAATTGAAAGCAATTTCAATTTTAAGGTGCAGCCCGAAGATTTTGTTGGCATAGTCACTTTCCAGGATTTTTATGAATATGTTAACACCAAGGTGAACGCCGGGGAACTGGTATAATAATTGGGCAATACGGCAGATGCTGATCTGCGAACCTTTTACTAATTTTACCTTAACCACTGTTAAAACCTATTAAACCTGCTGATATGTTTGTACCACCTGCCAATACACCCGACCTTATCCCGCAAAAATTTCCTTTTGTGATGATAGATCATTTGACCTGGACGGATGAGAAAAGCAGCCGCACCCAGTTTTGTATAAAAGCAGATAACGTACTGGTTGAAGATGGCGAATTTAGCGTAGGAGGGCTGGTAGAAAACATAGCGCAAACCGCCGCCGCCCGCGCCGGGTACCTGGCCCAAAACAGTGAAAAAGCCGATGCCATAGGTTATATTGGTGCTATTAAAAACCTCGAAGTATTTTCTTTGCCTAAAATAAATGATATCTTAGAAACGGAAATTATCATTGATAATCAAATATTTGATGTAACACTGATATCGGGAAAAGTAAAGCGTGGGGAAGAAACATTGGCACAGTGCCAGATGAAAGTATTTATAATTCAACAATAAATAAATTAAATCTACAAAATGAAACCTACAAAAAACACATGGCTGATAGCCTTTTTACTAACAGTTGTAAGCAGCTTACCTGCTGTAGCCCAAAGTACCAAAGCCGATATTTTTTCGGGCAGTGCCAAAATCACCTGGTTAGGACTTGATTTTACACAAACAAAATTTATAGGTACGGCTGAAGCCAAGGTAATGGGCATCGGCAGAAAAGACGATATAAAGCCAGAAGAATTCAGAGACGATTATACCGTAGGATGGAACCGCCTTTTTGTTACCGAGCAAAAGAAATATGATGTGGCCGAATCAATCCACCACAGTTCTGTTGATTATGCGCTTGATGTAGCTAAGGCTTCAAACGCCAAGGCAAAGTTTGATAAACTTTACACCGACAACCCGAGCGACTTTAAATTATTGGATGAGGCAAAAATCACAGCTATTGTAAAAGGGTATGATTTCCAGAACAAGGAAGGTATTGGCTACATATTTTTTGTGAGCGGCATGAACAAAGGCATTGATAAAGCCGGTGTTTGGATAACCTTTGTTGATATGAAAACAAAAACGGTGTTGCTTACCAAATATTACGAAGGAAAACCAGGCGGTTTTGGCCTTAAAAACTACTGGGCAAAAGCGTTTTTAAACGTGATGAAAGATGTAAAATCTGATTATAACAGCTGGAAATAAAAAATACTAAAAGGGGTGGATCTGTGCCGGTAAAGGAACAGATTCATTCTTTACAAAATTGACGCCGGCATAAATGTATTGGCGGTAAACAGAACGAAGAATTGCAAAAAACACTGATAAATGCCACCGAGATAAGTGTGAAGTTTAGCGAGGTTGATTCGCTGGGCATTGTGTGGCACGGGCATTATGTACGCTACTTTGAAGATGGCAGGGAGGCTTTTGGGAAGGCATACGGTATTGACTACCTTACAGTTTACAATAACCAATACGTAACCCCTATTGTAAGTATAGATTGTAAATATAAACAGGTTTTGCGGTACGGCGACAACGTAATTATTGAAACCGAATATGTACCAAGCGAAGCAGCCCGGTTAAATTTTAACTATCGCCTGTTAAACGCCGCAACAGGCGAGGTAGTGGTTACAGGTTCAACCGTGCAGGTTTTTTTACAGCGCGATAATTTTATGCTTCAATTAACCAATCCAGCGTTTTTTGAAGAGTGGAAGAAGAAATATGGGTTCTGAGATCTGGGGCCCGTGGTCGGAGGTCGGAAACAATAAATAGATCTCAGACCTCCGACCACAGAAATCAGGCCTCAGAATAATGAACACAAAAGAGTAAAATTGATGAATACAGAAAAAGTTGATGTGTTGGTAATTGGTGCCGGCCCGGCGGGTACGGTGGCTGCTTCTATTGTGAATAAAGCAGGGTTTAAAGTTAAAATTGTCGAGAAGCAAAAATTTCCGCGTTTTGTAATCGGCGAAAGCCTGCTGCCCCGTTGCATGGAAGCATTAACCGATGCCGGCTTTGTTGAAGCAGTGGAAGCAAAAGGATTTCAGAAAAAATTCGGAGCCAAGTTTGTAAAAAACGGCGTTATCTGCGATTACTTCTTTTCAGATCAGTTTACTGATGGCTGGAACTGGACATGGCAGGTGCCCCGCTCTGAATTTGATAAAACCCTGGCTGATACCTGCGAAATCATGGGTATCCCGGTACATTATGAAACTACGGTTACCGATATCAAATTTAACGGATCTGATTCGGTAACAACTGTTGAAGATCTTGACGGAAACCAAACCCAAATTGAGGCCCGGTTTATTATTGATGGCAGTGGCTATGGTCGGGTTATACCCAAGTTATTTAACCTTGATAAACCATCGGGACTACCGCAGCGCAAAGCTTTATTTACACATACTGTAGATGTAAAGCGCAACCTGTTTGAAGAGCCCAACCGCATCACCATCGTGGTGCATAAACCCGGCGTTTGGATTTGGATCATTCCATTCTCCAGCGGAGTAACTTCATTGGGGTTTGTAGGCGATCCGGATTTTTTTGCCGGTTATGAAGGCGCGGATGACGAGGCTAAGCTACGCAGCTTAATTGCAGCAGAGCCCTACCTGAGCGAGCGCTTTAAGGATGTTGAATTTGTTTTTGAACCAAGGATATTACAAGCCTGGAGCAGCACCACCAATACTTTTCACGGCGAGGGCTTTGTGCTTACAGGCAATGTAACCGAGTTTTTAGATCCTATCTTTTCATCGGGCGTTACGCTGGCAACCGTATCCAGCCAAAATGCAGCTAAATTGGTTATCCGCAAGCTAAACGGCGAAGATATAAACTGGGAAACCGAATACACCGAAAAGGTAATGCAAGGGGTGGATGTTTTCCGGTCGTACGTAAATGCCTGGTACGAAGGAACGCTTGACACCATATTTTTTTCGGGTACTTTTGTTCCCGAGATCAAAAACCAGATCTGTTCTGTTTTGGCAGGGTATGTGTGGGACAAGGAGAACCCGTATGTTAAGCATCATGATACGGCAATAAAAAAATTAGCACGAATTATTAAGTTAGGCGAGCAAATTAACTCGCCTGTATAATTATAAAATGGACAAATTAATGAATGATCTGAAAGAACAGATCATAGACCAGTTAAACCTGCAAGATCTTAAGCCCGGCGATATCGGCGATGATGAATCGTTGTTTGCCGATGGATTAGGATTGGATTCGATAGATGTTTTGGAGCTGATAGTTTTGATGCAAACCATTTATAAAATTAAACTTTCAAAAGCCGAAGATGGCCCCAAAGTGTTTCAATCAGTACGTACCATGGCCGAGTATATTACAGCTAACCAGGCAGCGTAGGGAATAGAATCAAGAGGTTAGAGTCAGGAATTGAGACAAAGAAGTAGTTAACTAATATAAATTCGACGAGACCTACGAAGTTTTTAAAATTTCGTAGGTCTCGAATCTACTCTATGTCATTGCGAGCGATAGCGTGGCAATCTCGTCGGATGCATAGCACACCACATAGTTCGCGATTGCTTCGTCCCTCGCAATGACATAAAGGCTTACCGTTAATCAAACCATTTTACAACCCCGGTGTCTATCTAAATAATAATTGCCTTTAGTAGTGAAAATAAACAAACTGTTCCTTACTGTAGCCATAATCACCGCCGCAGTTACCGCCAATGCGCAGCATACCGGTTATACCCAGCTTACCGATCTCTCGGCATTTAAAGCCCAATTTACGGCAACCGCTCAAAAAACAACCAGCATTAAAAGTGATTTTGTGCAGGAGAAAAACCTGAGCATGCTATCAGAAAAGATCACATCTAAAGGAAAATTCTGGTTTAAAAAGGATAACATGGTGCGGATGGAATATACCCAGCCATCCAAATACCTGATGATCATCAACAAAGACAATATTTTGGTAAAGGATGAGCAGAAGGAAAATAAAATCAATACCAAATCCAACAAACTCTTCCAGCAAATCAACAAGATCATTATCGACTGCGTGCAGGGATCAATCCTGAGCAACCCCGATTTTAAAGTAAAGGTGTTTGAAAACAAGGGGACTTACCTGGTTGAACTGGCACCAGTATCAAAAGGGATCAAAGATTTTTTTAAATCAATTAATATCTCTGTTGATAAAAAAGATAACTCGGTAAGTAATATTGATATGCAGGAGCCATCCGGCGATAATACTACCATTCACTTTATAAATAAAGAGATCAATGCAAACCTGCCTGACGCGCTTTTTGCTGCTAAGTAGTTGCCTGGTTGCCCTGGCGGGCTGCACTTCGGTTTACAAAAACCTGAAGCCAGCTGCAGGTAATTTTGATCATATCTACCAATTTCGTCCCCAATTTTCAGTGGTATTATACAATGCCGAAATCAATGTAACCAGCCATCATTTAAGCGGCCTGCTGCTGATGAAGGTAATGCCGGATAGCAGCACCCGCATTGTGTTCTCCAGCGAGATGGGCGTAAAATTCTTTGATTTCGCATTCCTGAAAGATGGTGGCTTTAAAGTATACTCCATCATTCCGCAGATGAATAAAGGCCCTGTTATTAAAACATTAAGAAAAGATTTTGATTTGATACTAATGCGCCAGGAAGGCAGCCATGAGCATTACATACTTAAAGATAGTACCCATCTATATTATGTGCTTCCGCAGGAAAAGGGAGCCAACTATTATATTACCAATATGGCCGGCGATACCCTTTTACGAATGGAAAAATCATCTAAAAGAAAACCCGTTGCCGTTGCTACCATGGCCGGCTATAAAAATGGCGTGCCCGATACTATAGGTATCGACCATAAAAACTTTAAATTTACCATCGGTTTAAAAAAAATAGAACGATAAGCTGAAGGCTCAAAGCATAAGGCAGAAAGCAGAATGCTTTAGTTAAAACATTGATAATATAAAAGAATAAAGCCAAAGGTTTAAAGCAAAAGGCTTTATGCTTTAGGCCTTCAGCTTAAAGCTAAAAATATATGCTCCAGGAATCCTTTTTTCAGTTTACCGCACCACAAACAGATGGTAATACCTCAAAAACAACCATCACGCTAAACGCTGACCACCAGATTTTTGAAGGCCATTTTCCTGGCCAGCCGGTTGTGCCCGGGGTTTGTATGATGCAGATGGTGAAAGAAATGCTGGAAAACATCGTCGGCACCAAAACAAAACTGCTTAAAGCGGGCGATATGAAGTTTTTGGCCATACTAAACCCCCAGGTAAACAGCACCGCCGATATGCAGGTAACGTATACCACTAACGATGATGGTACGTTAAAGGTAGACGCCGTTATTCAGCATGAGGCCTCCACTTTTTTTAAATTTAAAGGCATATTTAAAAAATGAAGAAATTCAGGAATATATTTTTTTACATCGTCCTTACCGGTGGCTTTTCCTTTTTAATATACCTGGCATTAACAGCAGGCAGCGAGCTTGAAAAAGGCCGTAACATAGTTAAGCTGGCGGCAAGCAGCAAAAGCGCTGTTCACCAGTTTACCGATGGATTGATAAAAAACCTTACCGGGCCCCTGGCTACCTTACTGGCGCAAATAGCCATTATAATAATAGCGGGTAACATGGCAGGATGGGTGTGTAAAAAAATGGGGCAGCCCCGCGTTATAGGCGAAATATTTGCAGGAATATCTTTAGGTCCATCGCTGGTAGGCCGGTTTTTTCCGACATTGTCTCATGTTGTTTTTCCGGCCCAGTCGTTAGGATCGTTGCAGTTTTTGAGCCAGATTGGCTTAATCATATTCATGTTTGTTATAGGCATGGAGCTTGATTTGCGGGCTATTAAAAGCAAAAGCAAGGACGCCATTGTCATTAGCCACGCCAGCATTATCATTCCGTTTACATTGGGCATCGGGCTGGCTTATTTTATCTATCGTTCGCTGGCTCCTGCCGGGGTGCCTTTCTTCTCGTTTGGTTTATTTATGGGTATCTCCATGAGCATTACGGCGTTCCCGGTTTTGGCACGTATTTGCCAGGAGCGGGGCATTAACAAAACACGCCTTGGCGCTTTGGTAATTACCTGCGCCGCTGCCGATGATATTACCGCATGGTGCCTGCTTACGGTTGTAATAGCAGTGGTTAAGGCGGGCTCGGTAATGAGTTTTGTTTATACAGCCCTAATGGCCATTGCCTATGTGTTGATTATGTTGAAGGGCGTAAAACCGCTTTTAAAGCGCATCTACAGCCGCAACATTAGGCCGGGTTATGTGGGTATGCCGGTGGCTATGTTTTTTTTGACGCTTATTATTTCATCATACGCCACAGAAAGTATTGGCATTCACGCGCTGTTTGGCGCTTTTATGGCCGGCATTGTAATGCCCGATAACATTACCTTTCGCGGGGTGTTTGTGGAGCGCATTAAGGATGTGGCTTTGTTTTTATTGCTGCCCTTGTTTTTTGTTTTTACAGGCTTACGTACGCAGATCGGGTTATTGGATACTCCATACCTATGGGCCATTTGTGGTTTAACTATATTAGTTGCTGTTACCGGCAAATTTGCGGGCAGCGCATCGGCAGCCAAATTTGTGGGCCAAAGCTGGAAGGATAGCCTATCTATAGGTGCGTTAATGAATACCCGCGGCCTGGTTGAGCTTATTGTACTGAATATTGGTTACGACCTGGGCGTACTAAACAAAGAAGTATTTGCCATATTGGTGATTATGGCGCTGGTAACCACCTTCATGACCGTGCCGATATTAAACCTGCTGGATAAGATTTTCGGTAAATCGCCATCGGAAGAAGAACTGCCGGATGAATTGCCCGAGGATGTTTTTATTTCCGGCGATCGATAAATTTAAACGGTTTGCGGCCCGATTCCTTGTACTGCATCTTCTGGATCTCATCATATTGCACATAGGTAACATGCGGGCTTACCCTTAACCTTGCCTGTAAATTGGCACGGATCTTCCGGTCGCACTCATCGGTATAGTTTACCGGCAGGATATGCAGCAGCACTTCGTCCATACCAATTTCGTTGGAGTAAACCTCGGCTACAAAATCCAATATTTCTTCCATCCCATTCAGCAAATCAAAAAGCGACGGCGGATAAAGCGTGGTGCCCTTGAATTTAATCATCTGCTTTTTACGGCCAATAATTGGCGATAAACGTAAGGTGGTTCGCCCACATTCACACGGCTTATCATCATACAGGCAAATATCGCCGGTTTTATAGCGCAGCAAAGGCATGCCTTCAACGCCCAGCGTGGTAATGGTTACTTCTCCGGGTTCGCCGGGAGCAACCTGCTGATTGTTTTCATCAAGCAGTTCCACAATCAATAATTCAGGCTGATGATGACCGCCTTTACCATACCCGCATTCGGTGAATGCCGTTTGCATTTCGGTTGATGCATAAGTGGAATATAACTTGATATCCCAGGCATCGGTAATTTTTTTACCAAGAATATTGAGCGAAAAATCGGTGTTCCGGATATTCTCGCCAATACAAACCGCCTTTTTTACCGAACTTGAATTGATATCGATACCATGCTCCTGCGCATATTGTATAAGCTTGTATATAAACGATGGCACGGCAACAATAGCCGTAGGCTTAAGCCGCAAAATGGTATCCCATTGTAACGATGGCACACCAGGCCCCAGGCGAATAATGCCTGCCCCTATTTTGCGAATACCCGAGTAGTATGCCAACCCGGCCATAAACTGCCTGTCGAGTGTCAGCATCAGCTGGTATACGTCGTCGGGCTTGCCATCGGCACAGGTAAAGGAGCTATATTCGTTATAGGTAAGTCGTAAAAGGTCATTCTCGGTAAGGGCGACGGTAACGGGGCTACCCAAAGTGCCCGATGTTGAGCTGTATTCAATGATCTGGTCGCGGCTAACGCACATAAAATCGTCATTACGCTTTTGCAAATCTTCCTTTACCGTTGTAGGGATTAGTTTCAGATCGTCGAGCGTTTTAATATCATCAATGTTGATATTGTTTGCATCAAACAGCTCCTTATAAAAAGGCGAATGAATGTTAAGATAGGCCAGCAATTCCTGCAGTTTTTGTTCCTGCATAGTCACTGTTTGTTCCTGCGAAATAAATGTAGGTTGATCTGTCACTTTTCGATAATTACAACGGCCGATGCGATGGCCTTAAGATGGGTTAATGATACGGAAATTTTCATTGGGCCCTGCTCCCTCAATAATTCGCCGGTTTGGCCAATAAGTGTAAGTTCGGGTTTGCCATCGGCATTGTTACTAATCTCCACTTCGTTAAAAGCGGTACCGTTTAACCAGCCGGTACCCAATGCTTTAAAAAAGGCCTCTTTAGCGGCAAAACGTGCTGCATAGTGCTGGTACTTATCTGCCTTAAGCTCGCAATAAGCTATTTCTTTTTCCGAAAACACAAGTTCTCGAAAGCCGCTGCCTTTTTCAATTTTGACAGCCACTCGGTCAATCTCTATCATATCTATCCCAACACCGGCAACCATCAATCAGTTTTTATGAGTTTAAGTTCGTTTTAAAACGATTTGTCCTGCAACGCAGGCTATCCCGTCATTTACAAAAATAATATTTGGTTTGTTATTAAGTGTATAGGAGCAACCTTTAAGTTTTTCATTGCTTCATTCAACATTGTTGCTTTAATGCGGAAACTAACGCCGTGAATATTAAGCCAAGGTTAACACACCATGCCTGAAATGAGAGGGATAGCCTACCACGTTTTACCATTATTAACAATTGATTACCAATTGATTAAGTTACCTTCCACTTGTCCATTATTCAGAATTTGCACAGGATTGGGCGTGTGCTTTGCAAAAAAAGTAACCATGATGAATAAATTTTACCTGATTGCAGTCTTCATTTTCGCTTCTTCGCTTGCCTACGCCCAGCAGGCAGTTTTAAAAGGACAAGTCGTCGACGATAAAACACATGAGCCCTTAACCGGCGCATATATCCACTTTGATGGCCAAAAAGGGGGTGCCATTTCTGATGCTTTCGGTCACTATGCCATCAATAATATTAAAGCCGGCCAATACAAACTGAAGGTTAAATATATCGGTTATATTGAATATGAACAACGGATTGATTTTACCGAAAACCAGGTTTTAAACCTTGAAATTAAGCTTTCAGAAAAGTCTTTGTCGCTTGAGCAAGTGAGGGTATATGCTAAAGCAAATGCCGAATCAGAAGCGTCGTCGAGGAAATCAGAAAAGAATGCCGGTAATATCATCAACGTAATATCCGCGCAAGCCATGCAGCGCTCGCCAGATATTAACGCGGCTAATGCGCTGCAGCGCGTATCGGCGGTAACCATTCAGCGCAACAGCGGCTCGGATGAAGCATACGCCATCATCCGCGGGTTGGAGCCGCGTTATAATAACACCCTTATGAACGGTGTTAAAGTAACCAGCCCCGATCCTGTTTCCCGGTTTGTATCTTTAAGCATAGTACCATCTGATCTTTTAGATAGGATTGAAGTAAGCAAATCATTAACACCAGAAATGGAGGGCGACGCGATAGGCGGAACCGTTAACCTGGTATTTAAAGATGCCCCCGAATACGAATATTTTAAGGCAAATGCGGCCGTGGGGTACAGCGCATTATTTTTTAACCGCAAGTTTGATGATTTTAATCATGGCGCGGTGCAAAGTAAAAGCCCTACCGAAAGGTTTGGGGCCGGCTATGTAGCGCCTGCCGGTTATTTTTCGCGCGCCAATCTTGATTTTACCAAAAAGAATGCCCCGGTTACATCGCTATTGGGGTTTACTTACGGCAGGCGGTTTTTAAAAAACAAACTGGGCTTCATTATTGCCGATAGTTACCAAAATCAATATTACGGCACAAACTCGCAGTTTAATATTGCACAGCCCGATACCAGGGCCGGTAAAAACTTCCAGCCCGTTATATCCGATGTAGCTAACCGGACTTACTCTACCCAGCAATTAAACAATGGCTTGTCTGCCCATATTGATTATAAATTCGATGATAACAACAAAATAGGTATTGATAACGTATTCCTTTACACTCGCCTGGCCCAAACAAGGCTGAGTATTGATACGTCAATATTGGGCGGGAACGGCGGCAGAATAGGCCCCGGTACCGGAACGGTTTTTAATGATAACCGCTCCAATATTCAAAACCAGTATGTAGAAAACCTTAAAGTAAGCGGCAAGCATGTAATTGCCAGCCATTGGCTTTTTGACTGGGCCGGCGTTTACAGTAATGCTACCCAGGATGCGCCAGACCGTGCCGATTTATCTATAAACCACTTAATTAATCCCGACTTTACAAGTACGCCCGATTATTTCAATAACATAACCAGGATTTGGCAAAAAAGCGGTAACAAGGACCTTAGTGGCATGGCTAACCTGGGTTATAAAACCGGCTTAGGGCAAAAAAGCTCCATTGAGCTGAAGGCGGGTGGTTTATATAGGCATAGTACCCGCTTTAACCATCAAAACGAATACATATTAAAAGCGACACCTACCGCAAACGGCGATAAAAGTATATTCACCGACATATATTCGTCAGGATTTGTTGTGTATAACCCTACCGGTACTGACAAGGCCGACAAAACCAACTACACCGCATATGAAGATATTACCGCAGGTTATGGCGAAGCTAAGCTGACCGTTGGTAACCTAGACATTGTTGCAGGTGTGCGCGTTGAAGGTACCAAACAGGGATATGATACGCACCCCGTGGTATTAGACTCGTTAAGTAACGCCAAAAAAACATATACAGATGTTTTACCAAGCATACAGTTAAAATACAAGCTGAACGACCAGTCGAACTTAAGGGCATCCTATTTTAAATCAATAGCACGACCGTCATTGTATGAGCTGGTACCAACCCCAACCCTGGGCGAAAGCACAGATGTTACCGGTAACCCTAATGTTAAGCACACCGAAGCTGATAATTATGATATACGCTATGAACTATATCCCGGCAAGGAAGAGCAGTTTTTTTTAGGCGCTTTTTATAAAAACATTTCCAATCCCATTGAGTTTGCTTTAAAAGATTTAAGTGGCGGCCAGCTAAACACGCAGCCGCAAAACTTTGGCACTGCAAAGGTAACCGGGGCCGAAATTGTTTATAGCAGGTTTTTTGGCAACTTAGGCGTATCCGGTAACTATACCTACACCTACTCTAACATAAAATCGCCAAAAGTTGTACCAGAAGCTGGTTCAGTAAACGGACAACCTGTAATTAAATACCAAAGCAGGCCACTTCAGGGGCAAACCGGCGATGTATTTAACATCTCATTATTATACAAAAACGACAAGCAAAAGGAATTTATTCAGTTAGCATATACCTATACCAGCAAAACGTTATCCCTGGTGTACCCTAACTATGGTTATGATTATTATCAGCAGCCACAATCATTTTTAGCCCTCTCGGCCGAGAAACAGGTTGCTAAACATTTTGTGCTGGCGGCAAAAATCAACAACCTGCTCAATACGCCTACAACTGTAAAAATTAACAATTTATTACAGTCAAAGGATTTATATAACGTGAGTTTCAATTTGGGTTTCCGTTATTCACTTTAACCTAATACACCATCAACATGAAATCAAATAAAATATATTTAATAATAACAGGGTTAATGATTACCACTATCATCTCCTGTAAAAAAGCCGAGATCACCACCTTCGACAAAATAAAAATACCCACCTCAAGCCCTCTAAAAGCAGGTGACATCAGTGGCTTTGTTAAGGGTACGCTAATTGGCGGCCAAACTTATACGGTAACAGCAGATCTGACCGTTAAAAAAGGCGACACGTTATCGGCGCAGCCAGGTGCCATTGTGATTGTTAAAAACAACGCCCAAATTAATATCCAGGGTGTGCTGCAATTATTGGGCACTAAAAGTCAGCCTGTTTCTTTTAACTCCGATAGCAATCAACCCGGTACCTGGGGCGGTTTTCAATGCGATACTGCGCAGGCTATTACCATTAAATGGACGCATGTTGATAACACGGGAGGCCCCGACGATGGCGGCAGTGCGCGCGGTACACTTAAAGTGAAAAAGAATATCAATGTAGATATTGAAGATTCATGGTTTACAAACGGCCAGGACGACTTGATGGCGATAGGTGGCGGTGCAACTGTTACTATTTTAAGAAACACCATCAGCTCTTCGGGCAGTACTGATGGCGAGGGTATTAATTTAAAAACGGGGGTAACAGGCGTTGTTGCCTACAATGTAATATTTAGCCAGGCGGGCAGCGGTATAAAGTTGGAAACAAGCTCTAAAATACCTTTCCCTCAAACTGAAGTTAACGTTTATAACAATACGCTTGTATCTAATGGCTGGCGAAGGGGCGCGGCAGAGCCAGGCCGCGGTGTTTCTGTTGGTGTTAACGCCATAGGGCATATTTATAACAATATTATTGTAAACTGTTTCCACGGCCTTGAGCTGTTTGATGACGGCGACCTTGTAAAAACCACTTATGGAAATAACTTGTTTTACGGTACGGTAGATAGCTACCAGGGTGTAAACATCAGGGACGGCTTTTATCCGGCATCGGGCAAGGGTGTACCGCAATCAACAGACCTGATATCTAAAAGCGTGAATAACTTTAATCCCTTATTTGTGCAATTTGACGGTACCGTTTTAGCCCCTAATGGCTTTCCAAATACCAATAATTTTCAACTGCAAAGTGGCTCGCCGGCATTTGGAAGGGGTAACCCCAAATACAACCAGGACCTTGGCGCTTACACCACCGATGGAAATGGCAACCAGCACTAAACTATAAATATTTGATATGGGCGGGCGTATTGCCTGCCCTTTTTACACTAAAACATAAACACATGAAAACCAGCGCGTATAAGGTACTTTCGTTCATTTTATTTATTTCGGCACCGTTCTTCGCATCGGCTCAAAAATTGAGCTATGTAGCTGATAAGACAATCCCCCTGCCGGGTAACGGCGGCTACGATTATGTATATATCGACCAGGTTAACCAGGTGCTTTACGCGTCGCACGGTACCGCAGTAAACGTAGTTGATTTAAAAACCGAAAAAGTTATAGGTACCATTGGCGAGATGAAAGGCGTACACGGCATTGCCATTGTAAACGAACTTGGCCGTGGCTTTATCAGCGATGGCAAAGCCAACGCTGTTATTGCTTTTGATATTAAAACCCTTAAGGTGATTAAAGAGATCCCGGTAACAGGCAACGGTGCCGATGGCATTATTTATGATCGATACTCCAAACAAATATTCGCTTTTGAGGGGCATAGCAGTGCTGTTGTTGTGGTCGATCCTAAAGAGTTAAAACAGGTAACCTCGATAGACATGGGCGGCGCGCCCGAATTTGCCGTTGCCGATGGCAAAGGATTAGTTTATGCTAACCTGGAAGATAAAAGCACCTTAAATGTTATTGATGCCAAAGCCTTAAAAGTAATAAAAAACTACCCGCTTAATCCTTGCGGTGGCCCTACGGGTTTAGCTTTAGACAACCAAAACCATCGTTTGTTTACGGTTTGCCGCGAAAATAAGGGCATGAGTGTTATTGATGCCGGTACAGGTAAAGTTGTGCAAACCCTTCCTATCGGCGCGGGCGTAGACGCTGTAGTTTATGATGCGGTAAACAAGCTGGTTATCGCATCAAACGGCGATGGAACAGCCACCGTTTTTAAGCAGGATTCGCCGGATTCTTATACGCTTGTTCAAACCATAACTACCCAAAACAGGGCCAAAACAATGGCTATTAACCTGGCCACCCACAAACTATATTTTCCGGTGGTTGATTTTCAGCCTGGCACAAAAACGCCGTTGGCAGATAGCTTTAAATTATTGGTTTACCGGTTAAATTAATACAGCATGAAACGCAGAGACTTTGTAAGAAACGCCGCAATCGGGGCGCTTGGGGCCGCAGTAATAAGCCCGCTGGCAAGTATAGCCGAAACCGGTAACGTTACTTATTTTGAGAGTGATGACCTATCGCCAAGCGCATCTATTAAAGACGACTTCGCGCTCCATTTTATGGCCATTGGCGATTGGGGCCGCAACGGCGAATACGACCAGCTGGAAGTAGCTAAACAAATGGGGCAATGGGGCGCAGAACATCCTAATAACTTTGTTATTTCAGTTGGCGATAACTTTTATCCCAAAGGCGTAGTAAGCGAAAACGATCCGTTGTGGCATTACTCGTTTGAAAACATCTATACAGCCCACTCCCTGCAATGCGATTGGTACCCGGTATTTGGCAATCATGATTATCATTCAGACGTTGATGCACAGATCAGGTATAGCAAAATAAGCCGCCGGTGGAACATGCCAGCCCGCTATTATTCAAAAGAAATAGGACTGGGGAAAGATAAAGACAAAGAGATTAGGACTGCCTCAAAAGAAAAAACCAAGGACAAAGTGCTGTTTGTAATGATAGATACAGATCCGTTTTTACATGAAGACAAAACTGATTATGTGGAAACGCAGATGAAGTGGTTAAACGAAACGCTTGATAAAGCTTCGCCGGATGTAAAATGGAAGATTGTGGTAGGCCACCACCCCTTTTGTACCGTTGGCCCGCGCATTAATAATATTGATACCATCACCATAAAAAAGGCGTTGTATCAAACTCTAAACGATCATAAAGTAGATATATACCTATCTGGTCATGAGCACTCCCTGCAACATTTAAAATTAGATGGCATAACCCACCAGTTTATTTCAGGTGCCGGGTCGGAGCTTACCAAAGTTACCGAAGGACAGCCATACAGTCGTTTCCAGGCGTCTGAGCATGGTTTTATGTATTTTTCGATCGACAGCAACCGCTTAAACGTAAAAGCGGTAAATTATKAAGGAAAGGTATTATATGAAACCGAACTCAAGAAAKTTTGAAAAAAATCTCTAGTCAGTTCGAAGCCCTGGATTTATCCGGGGCTTTTTTGATATCATAGAAATATCGCCCCACCACTGTGGCATGCCATAGCAAAGGTTCCAATTATACCTGTAAATATTTTATATGCCATACCCAAAAAATGAATAAATGTTTTTATTATTTTGTATTTTTGTAAAATCGCTTAATTAATTTTATTAATTAACTGTTATTATTTTTTCCTTAATGTAGGGATTAATTAAAGTGAGTATGGATTATGGTGCAGAAATAAGTTTTAAGGCCGTTGGTTAAGCCAAAGCAGCTGTTCATGTAACAACCTAAATCGTTCTTTATAAAAACCATTAAGTGAGTCACCTTTAAAATATCCGGTAACCGGTATATCCGCAAACACTAAATAAATAACATATTTAAAAATTTTTACAACCTATTACATAACACTTGGATGTCGCCCTGATTCATCCAAAATGTTAGCTAATTAATTTAAACCATTATGCAAACTGAAGAGATCATTGCAAAAATTAATTCCTTCCTGTCTGAAGAATTTGAGGTAGATGTTGATACCATTACACCCGATGCTGTTTTAAAAGATACACTTGGTTTAGATAGCCTGGATTATATAGACCTGGTGGTGGTTATTGAAACTAATTTTGCGTTTAAGGTGCAGCCCGAAGATTTTACCGGCATTGTTACCTTCCAGGATTTTTACGATTACGTAGCAACTAAAGTACAGCCGAAGGAGCTTGTTTAAATGTCGTCCTGGAAAGGGAAATCAAAAGGGAAACCCTGGGGGTATTCGGTATTTCTGGCTATTTTAAAATATGGCGGGGTTAGTCCCGCTTATTTTTTGCTAAGGTTTGTATCATTCTACTATGTAGTTTTCTCTTACCAATCGTCAAAAAGCATTTACTACTATTTTAATAGCCGGCTGGGCTACAACCGCATTAAATCGCTTTGGATGGTTTACCAAAACTATTATGTTTTTGGCCAAAGCATTATTGATAAGGTAGTGGTCATGTCGGGCATCCGCAACAAGTTTACTTTTGAGTTTGATGGCAGGCCTAACCTGGATAGCATTGCCGCTTTGGGCAAAGGTGGCCTGCTTTTAAGCGCCCACATTGGCAGCTGGGAAATTGCCGGCGATTTGCTGAAGCATATTAACACCCGCATTAACATTGTGATGTTTGATGGAGAGAACCAGCAGATAAAAGCTTTTATGGAACGGGTTACCGGCAAACTAAGCGTTAATATCATAGTTATTAAAGATGATATCTCGCACATCTTCAAAATCAACGAAGCTTTTCAGAATAACGAGCTGGTATGCATGCATGCCGACCGGTACCTGGAGGGCAATAAAACCATCACCAAAAACTTTTTGGGCGAGGACGCCAAATTTCCATTAGGACCATTTATCCTGGCCCAAAAATTTAAAGTCCCGGTAGCCTACGTTTTTGCCATGAAGGAAACTAAGTTTCACTATCATTTTTATGCCAGCACAATTAAGGAATATTTACATTTGGGCAAAGAAGCCGGGATGGAGCAAATGACCAATGATTTTGTGGGCGAGATGGAAAAATACGTGAAAAAGTATCCCGGGCAATGGTATAATTACTATAATTTTTGGCAATAAAAACAAGTGATGAGAGGAGCTGTTTGTAAGTAATGAAGTCCGTTTTTATTGTTGCTGATAATATCTTATCGCCTATAGGCAGTACCTCTGCCGAAAATTTTGATAAGCTTACCCAAAATATTTCAGGGATTAAAGAGCATCCGGCGGGCGATAAATCAGCGGTCCCTTTTTATGCATCATTGTTTAGCGATGAGCATCCGCTGTTAACCAAAGCCGGCGAATACACAAAATTTGAACAATTGCTGATAGCATCCATCAACGGTGCCTTAAAAGATAGCGGGGTAGATAGCGCCGATCCAAAAACAGTTCTCATTATCTCCACCACCAAAGGCAATATCAGCATGCTGGAAACAGACGTTGATAACCCTGATTTAAACCATCGCATTGCGCTGCCAACATCAGCCAAATTAGTTGCCGAAAGGTTTGGGTTCGTGAATAAGCCGCTGATAGTTTCGCATGCCTGTATCTCGGGCTTAATGGCTATGATTACCGGGATGCGCCTGATCCAGGCCGGGCAGTATGATAATGCGGTCGTGGTTGGCGGCGATGTGATCACCCGGTTTGTGCTATCGGGTTTCCAATCATTTCAGGCTATTAGTTCGCAGCCTTGCAAACCATTTGATTTAAACCGGGATGGCATTAACCTTGGCGAGGGCGCTGCTACGGTTATCCTATCGACAAACAAACAACGCGCAGACGACGTTCAACTGGCAGGCGGTTCGGTAAGTAACGATGCCAACCATATTTCGGGGCCGTCAAAAACCGGCGAAGAACTTTTTTATGCCATTGAGGCTGCTTTAAAAAGCGCGGAAGTTGCGGCAGAGAATATCGATTTTATATCTGCGCACGGCACGGCCACTATTTATAACGATGAGATGGAAGCCAAAGCAATAAATTTGGCCGGAATGCAAAACATCCCTGTTAATAGTTTAAAAGGATATTACGGGCATACGCTTGGCGCTTCGGGCCTTATAGAGGCGATAGTGGCAGCTCATTCCTTAAAGCACAACACCATTATCCCCTCCAGGGGATTTAATGAGTTGGGGGTTACCCAATTATTGAATGTAGCTAAAGAGATACAAACTATACCTTTGGCCGCTTGCTTAAAAACAGCATCTGGTTTTGGAGGCTGTAACGCGGCAATTGTACTGAGGAAAAGCTGAAAGCCTAAGGCGGAAAGCTTAAAGCAAATAATAGATATAAGATTGACAGAAGCACTACATATTACATCGCACTGCGTCATTAGCAATAATGTTGTTTACGGCAATGGCATTCCTGTTTTTGAAAATAAGGGTGTTGATGCCGGGGCGTTCCTGCTTTCGGTTTACCAGTTTCTGGAGGTTAAGTACCCCAAGTTTTATAAAATGGATAACCTGTCCAAATTGGGTTTGCTGGCATCGGAAGTATTGCTGAAGGATAGCGATATCAGTGAAAAATATAAAGAACAGGAAGTTGGTATCGTTTTAGCAAACTCCAATTCCAGCCTGGATGCCGACATTAAATATTACGACCAGGCCAAAACTATTGCCAGCCCCGCCTTGTTTGTGTATACCTTGCCCAATATCGTTATCGGCGAGATCAGCATTAAAAACAAATTTAAAGGCGAGAACGCTTTTTTTGTTTTTGAGGCTTTTGATGCCGCATTTATACAGCAGTACGTGGCATATTTATTAAATAATAATATATTGCAAGCCTGCATTTGCGGCTGGGTTGATGTGCTGAAGGAAGATTACAAAGCCGTTTTATACCTGGTAGAAAAGAACGTAAGCCCAACATCGGCGCCGTTTAGTGCAGAAAATTTAAATAACATTTACCTGTTGGCTAAATAGCCGGCAAATAATATAGTAATGAGCAAAACTGTTTTTGTAGCGGGTGTAGGTGTAATTTCGGGTATTGGCAACAATACTGCCGAATGCCTGGACGCGCTTGAAAACAGCCGCGCAGGTATTGATAAAATTAAATACCTGCATACCATATATCAAGACACTTTCCCGGTTGCCGAAGTTAAATTGAGCAATAATGAATTGGCCCAATTATCAGGCTTCGGGCACGGTATAAGCCGCACAGCCATGCTAAGCCTCATCGCCGCGAAAGAGGCAAAAAACGATGCAGGCATCCAAAATTTCGCCTCATTACGCACGGGTTTTATATCGGCCAACACCGTGGGCGGCATGGATAAAACCGAAGATTTTTTTGTACAATTTATGGCCAACCCAGCAAAAGGTAAATTGCGCAATGTAGTTAACCACGAGTGCGGCAAGGTAACCGAATTGGTAGCGGATGAATTGGGGATAAAAAATTATATAAGCACCATCAGTACTGCCTGCTCATCATCGGCCAATGCCATTATGTATGGCGCAAGGCTCATCAAAAATAACATACTTGATGTAGTTATAGCCGGCGGCACTGATGCGCTTACCCGCTTTACGCTAAACGGCTTTAATACGCTCATGATATTGGACAATCAGTTTTGCCAGCCCTTTGACGCCAACCGCCGTGGCTTAAACCTTGGCGAGGGCGCCGGGTATATTACCCTGGTATCTGAACGGGTTGCGGCAGGGATGCAAAAAGCGCCTTATTGTACTTTGAGCGGTTACTGTAACGCCAACGACGCCTACCATCAAACCGCTTCATCGCCCGATGGCACAGGCTCCTTTATGGCTATGGAGGGTGCTTTAAAAATGAGCGGGTTAAAGCCGGAAGATATAGGCTACATTAACCTGCACGGTACCGGTACCCAAAACAACGATAACTCCGAAGGGACTGCTATAAAGCGACTATTCGATCCGCATTTCCCTAAAATGAGCTCTACCAAATCATTCACTGGCCATACGCTGGGCGCAAGCGCAGGTATCGAGGCTGTATTTTCGGCACTCTCGGCCCAACAGGGATTTATTTACCCCAACCTTCGGTTTGAAACACAGATTGCCGATCATCCTTTTGCGCCCGAAACAAGTTTTACACAAAACGCAGATTTAAACCATGTACTTTCCAACTCCTTTGGTTTTGGCGGTAACTGTTCGTCATTAATATTTTCAAAACTACCGGCCTGATATGTATATACGTTCAACAGCAAACATATCGCCTCAAAAAACATTCGGAAACGTCCCGTTCCTGGATGAAGTAGTAGTTTATGACGGCAATAGACTCAGCTGCGTTACGCCCGATTACAAAGAGATCATCGATCCAAAACTCATCCGCCGCATGAGCCGGGTTATCAAAATGGGGGTAGCATCTGCCATGGCCTGTTTGCAGGATGCGGGAGTAACCAACCCCGATGCCATTATTACCGGCACGGCCTACGGTTGCCTGGAAGATACCGGCGTGTTTTTAAGTAAAATGGTTGAACGCGGCGAAGAGTTACTTACCCCAACATCGTTCATACAATCAACCCACAACACCATTGGCGCACAGGTGGCTTTGCTGCTGCATTGCAACAACTACAACAACACGTTTGTAAATGGTGGCTCATCGTTTGAAAGTTCCCTGCTTGACGCGCAGATGCTATTGCAGGAAGGTGAGGCCAAAAACGTACTGGTAGGGGGTATTGACGAGATAACCGATATCAGCCACAGCATACTGAGCAGGTTTGGCTTGTATAAACGGAGTGCTATCTCCAATACCGACCTTTATAGTGCCAATTCAAAAGGCACCGTTGCAGGTGAAGGCTCGGCATTTTTCCTGTTAACCAATGAAGCATCCGGAAACGACCTGGCCAAACTGGATGCAATCGCCACGTTTTATAAACCGGACAGCCATGCAGCTATTGAACAACAAATTGAATCGTTCCTGGCAGCACAAGACCTTAGTATGTATGATATCAGCCTGGTGGTCGCAGGCAATAACGGGGATGCCCAGAATGATGCAGTTTACGATTACCTGGAGGGTTCATTATTTAACTACTGTAATGTTACCAGGTATAAACACCTGTGTGGCGAGTACCCCACATCATCGGCCTTCGCGTTATGGTATGCTGCACAAATTGTCAAAACAAACACCATTCCAGGGTCAGAACCTATTACACCAATTAAAAAAATATTGGTTTATAACCATTACCAAAACACCAGTCATTCGTTAATATTGCTATCCGCGTGCTAACATTCAAAAACACCAATATCGCATTCATCGTTTTGCTGGGTTTTACCACCTGGGCCGACAAAACATATGGGGTAAGCTGGCTGGCCTATGGGGCAATTATCCTGGCGTATTCACTCATTGTTGCCTATGGCTGCTATTTTGTAAACTCCGCCTTTTTTATGCCGATGTACTGCTCGGCTAAAACAACCGATAAAGTAATAGCGATAACTTTTGACGATGGCCCGGTACGTGACGGGACTCCGCAGGTTTTACAAATTTTGAAAGATGCCAACGTAGAAGCCGCTTTTTTTTGCATTGGCGAACGTATTGCAGGCAATGAAGCCGTCATCAGGCAACTAAACGCCGAAGGCCATATGATTGGCAACCACAGTTATACACACGCGGCCTTGTTTGATCTTTTTCCATCAAAAAAAATGCTTGCCGAAATGCAGCGGGTAGACAGCGACTTGTATAATGTTATTGGTAAAAAAACAAGGCTATTCCGCCCACCTTATGGGGTGATGAATCCTAATTTAAAAAAGGCCATTGTTAAAGGAAATTATTTGCCCATCGGTTGGAACGTACGATCGTACGATACCATGGCTACCGATCCTGATGCGCTTTTGCAAAAAGTAACCCTGCAAATCGAGCCAGGAGCAATCTTTTTATTTCACGACAGGTGCCCGGTTACAGTGGCTATGCTGCCTGATTTTTTAAAAGAAATTAATGCCAGGGGATATCGGGTTGTGCGGGTTGATAAGATGCTGGGGCTACCAGCTTACGATTAAGCACGATCCTATTATATGGAAACTTACTTACACCCGGGAATTATATACTTCGCCAGCAAATCAAAAGCCCGTTTGGCCTTCCAGTTATTGTAATTGCCCTGGGTAAATACCACCACCAAATCCATATCTTTAATAATCATAATGTACTGTCCGCCGTTGCCCGATGCAAAAACAACGTCTTCTGTATAATCCTGGGCTTTTATCTTTTCGTTGTACCAGTAATAGCCATAATATGCAGGTTGCGGAGTGGCCATTTTATTCCTGCTCAATTTAAGAAACGAAAAATCGGGAATTGAAATAGTGGCTGTGGTTGATGCCCTGAGCCATTGTGCCGATACTATCTGTTTTCCCAGCCAAACGCCATTGTTTTTTACCAGCAGTCCAATTTTAATCATATCCTTTGGCAGCAGAAAAAAAGAACCGGCCGTGGCGCCGTGTCCGGCAGGATCAATTGTCCAGTGGTAGTTAGTAATCCCCAACGGATCAAACAAATATTTTTTTGCAAAGGCCATAACAGGCATATGGGAGGCATTACTGATAATACCACTAATGATCATTGGGTTACATGATGTATAGTTCCAAACCGTACCGGGATTGTTTTTCATAGGCAAATCCAGCGAAAACTTCACCCAGTCTTTGGTTTCTACCATTTCGGTTTCGCAATCGCTACCGTCATCATCCCATTCATTGCAATCAAAGCCAGACCGCATCTCTAACAGGTTTTTAATGGTGATAAGCTGTTTCCGTGCATCATTGTTGGCAAATGATTTATACTCAGGAAAAAACGCATAAACCTTTTGATCTGCATTTTTCACAAAGTCTTTATCAATGGCAATGCCCATCAGCAGGCTGGTTATAGATTTAAATGACGACCGGGAATCATGCAGCGAATCGGCAGTATAACCGTTAAAATAATGCTCATAAACCAGCTTGCCGCCTTTAGATATCAAGATGCTGTGGATGCCGGTGTATTCCTGCTTTGCGATGGTGTGGGTCATCGAATCTAACAAAGCATGTGTTTGCGCATGTGCCCAATTGGATAGAAAGAAGAAAATGAGGGTCAAAAATTTTAATGGAGACGGCATATTCCTGCTGATAATGGCTGATAAAACATTAAATCATTCAGAAGATAAGACGCATGGGATAATGGCGCGTTGCAGGAAGCGTTATTATCCTTTCGTTCTTTCAGTCGCGGGGTTTTAACCCGTGACTACTGCGGGTTTCAGCTTTCAGCAGAACTAAGCCGGAGGCTTAAACCAGTTTAACCCACGAGTTACGCTATGCTAACCTCGCGGGAGGTTTATTTGTAAAGGATTATTTAGGTAAACTCACCAGCATGCAACTATGTTGCCCAACTTTATGGGTGTTGTATATCAGTATATTTTTAAAGCTGCTTGCTTCGCCTTTTCTTTTGATCATATGCTGCGGCATGGTCAACGCCCCGCTAACAAAATTGCAGGCCAGCCAAAGTGCAAAAGATGATGCCGTTGGATACTCGCCACACATGTGTTTAAAACGGGCTATGGTGGTATGTTTATCAAACAAACTATCGCAGGAGGTATAAAAAGGGAGCGAGCGTTTGTCGCCATTTTCGCCGGTTAACAGCAGGTCTGGCTGTTCGCCTTCAGCAAGGTTTTCTTCAATGAACCTTTTAATGCGCGCTTTAATTACATCAACGTCGGCGCTATGTATAGTGGTTATGGCTTTCAGTTGTGCTATGGCGTTTTGTTTATCATTACCAACCATAAACATAGCTGCGGCTTCGCCGGATAGGCTTCCATCGGTTGTAGAACGGTAGATGTCGCTGTTCAGGCAATCTTCTTTTTTAAACCAGCTCGCAAGCGTATCAAGGGTGTAGTTGTTGAACGAAATTTCATCAACGCCACCCAATAAATAGCGGCTATCCGGGTTTTCATTCAGCAGCATGGCCGCATCAATAACCGCGTTTTCAAAAGCCAGCCCCCGGTGAACATGGGTAAGGTTATAGTTCTTATTATTGCTGATGAGCGCTATTTGCGATGAGATTGTATTGGGGGTACCCTGCACAAAACTTCCGGGTGTAAGCATATCCTCGTTATACTCAATAATCTGGTTCAGGAATTTGCCATTCTCCTCCATCCCGCTCACCTGGGTGCCTATGATTATGCCGTTAGGCTGTACGCCATCAGCAAGCAGTGGCAGGGCGGCTCCCGAACCGATGCGGGTACTTTTACTCATCCGGCGCAAAGCATTGCCTTTAAACTGCGGATAAGCAGGCTCAATAGCATACAGCTTATTATCAACCGAAGGGCGAAGCGTTTCAATATCAATATTTTCCCCAAAGGTTTGCTGGGGAGAAATACAGGTGGTTTTGTAGATATACAACTTCATCATTAAGCTTTTGAAAAAATTAATGATGTACAATTCCCGCCAAAACCAAACGAGTTACTCATTACATGTGTTATAGTAGCGGCCCTGTTAAGTAGTACCGGTTCAAGGCCAATATCAGTTATCGGCACATTAAAATTCAAATTAGGGTATAGCTCCTGCCTGTCTATATTCAGGACGCTGTAAACCGCCTCAATAGCGCTGGCTGCGCCAAGGGTGTGCCCGGTAAAGCCTTTGGTAGATGCAAAATCGGGCAGGGTATCAAACAGGCGCAGCATGGCTCGGCTTTCTACGTCGTCGTTATTTTCGGTGCCGGTGCCGTGCGCGTTAATAAAATCAATAGCAGCCGGGTTTAAGCCAGCATTGTCCAAAGCATATTTCATAGCCAGGTATGGCCCATCTCCTTCGGGTGATAATGATGAAGGATGATAAGCATCGTTGGCATTTCCATAACCGCTCACCACGGCATAGATTTTTTTGCCTGCTGCATCTGCCTGCTTCTCTAACACTAAAAACGCTGCGCCTTCGCCTAAATTTAGCCCTTTACGATTTTGATCGAAGGGTGCACAAGCTTCATCCGAAAGAATACGCAGGGCGTTAAAACCATTAACTGTAAATTTGGCCAGGCTATCGGCCCCACCTACTATGACACGATTTGCCAGCCCGTTTTTTATCAGCCGGCAACCGTACATAATGGCATTTGCCGATGACGAGCATGCTGTATTCAGGGTGTTAACTACTCCTGTTATACCATAACGCGTTTGGATATGTAGGTTTACCGATGCATAATCGTATGATTTTACATATTCAATGTGTTCGGTGTCGCCATGGGTATTGGCATATAACTCGTCGGTAAGGCACATGCCGCCTACGGTTGTAGCGCCCACAAGGGCAGTATCGGTAGCTGTTAGTTGGTTTGGGGTTAATCGGGCATCGGCAATAGCTTCGTTAAACGCATGCAAGGCAAGCAGGCTGGTGCGGGTAACACCCGGCTCCGTTACACCAAGTTTCTCTTTCAATTCTTCGGTGCCTGTCAATACCTCACCAAAAGGCAAAAGTCCCGAATACCTTGAAGGGAAATTACCACCGCCTTTTATAATACCGGTTTTGCCCTGTACCAATGCCGCGTGATTTTCAGCTACCGAGTGGCCAATAGCACTAATCACACCAATCCCGGTTACTACAATCCTGTCCAATTTTTTATCCGTGTTTATTTTTACCCGTTTTGCTCAATATAAGTTGCCATGGTGTTCACATCTACAAGCACCTTACGGCCTTCCTTAGGGTCTTGAATATTGATGCCGTACTCGCGTTTCAAAAGTACAATAAGTTCCAGTGAATCGATGGAATCAAGCCCCAGGCCATCGCCAAACAACGGCTCATCGTCTTTAATGTCTGCCGGGGTAAGATCAGTTAAATTCAGGAATTGAATGATCTGAACTTTTAACTTCTCCTTTAGTTCTGTAGTTTCCATCTTGTTTCTATATTAAATTCTTTCTTTTTAAACCAATAAACGTTAGCGCCTGGAATACAAATGTAATTCCAACCAACGGAATAATGCTGATAACAACATCCTTTAATCCCGCGCCCTCTAAAAATAAGCCATAATAGGCCTCAATGCACCAATGTAATGGCGATAATGAACTAATTGTTTTTAATGCTCCCGGCATGGCAAATGACGGCACCATAAGGCCGCCGATGGCCGATAGTATCACTATGGATACCGCTCCAAAACCGTTTGCCTGCTCCTGCGTATGGGCAAACACGCCCACACAAATTGCGTAGCTTACAGCGCAATAACCAACGGCTATCGTTACCAATATCAAACCGAAAATATCTGCCGGTAAGTTTAACGCGGGCAAATTAATATACGGAAAAAACCATAATCCCAACGAAAAAATTACCAGCGCCTGGAACAGTGTTACACATAAATAGGTAATCTGTTTGGATAGCAGGCCTACAGCAAAATTAGTGGGCAGTGTTTTTAACCTGATAAAACTGCCGCTCACTTTTTCTCTCACCACGCTGCCGCTTAACGACATGATGATAAAAAACATGGCAAATATAGTCCATGCAGGTACGTTGTGCTGGGTAGCATTTGGTGCGGTAATGCTGCCGCCCTTTGATACCGGCACCTGCTTTATTTCGGCCTTGCCGTTCAGCATTTCCTGTTCCAGCTTTTCGGGCATTTCCTTTTCGTTTATGGCGAAGTAGAGCGTGCGCAGGATTTCCCGGCTTTCTACAATTTGTAAGGCGCTGGTTAAGGCTCCGTTTACCGAAAAGCGAATGGATTCGGGGATGGATGGGTTGTAATGTAAGATCAATGGCGTAGGTGCCGTCAGTTTTTCTTCCTTAGCCGAATCGGCCTGCAGGCCAAAGCTTTTCAGCGCTTTATTTGATGATGATTTAGCTTTTGCTTCAATCTTTGCCGAAAAATCGGGCGGAATGGTAATAGCCAGCATGGCGTCGGCGTTATGCATGGCATCGCCCATTTGCTGTTCGTTTAAATTTGATGCTGCCTGCACCACTTTAAACATGCCAATTTTGTTGATGGTGGTTGTGAGTTGTTTGCTTAGTTTACCGGCATCTTGATTACAAACCACTACGGTGAGCTTGTTTTTGTTCATCAACTGAAAAGTGCTGTTCTGGATAAGCGTAACCACAATAACCAAAATAACGGGCATGATGAACATGAGCGATATGCCCACTTTGTCGCGCAGCAATATCCTTACATCTTTTACTATGGAGGCCCAAAGCTTAAACATTAGTTCCGGTAATCCTTTCCTGTTAAGTTTAAAAACAGTTCCTCCAGGTCCTGGTGGCCGTACTCTTCCAGCAAACTATCCAGTTTTCCTTCCCTAACAATCTCGCCCTTATCAACAAGCGCTATCTGTTCGCACAAGCCCTCGGCTTCGGCTAACTGATGCGAGGTATATATTAATGTGGTACCTTCTTTATTCAGCTGTTTTAAGTAATCGATGATGGCGTGGCGGGTTTGTACATCCACACCAACCGTAGGTTCATCCAAAAACAATATCTTCGGATTATGAATAACCCCTATGGCCAAATTAACCCTGCGTTTCATCCCTCCCGAAAAATTTTCAACGGCGTTATGGCTCACATCTGTAAGGCCTAATATCTCCAGCAATTCTGCCGACCGCTGCGCAATTTGTTTACGGTTTAAGCCGTACCATGCCCCAAAAAACTCCAGGTTTTCTATCGGGCTTAATTCCTGGTAAAAGGAAAAATCTTGTGGCACAAAACCAAACAGCTTATTTACAGCCTTGCTTTTGGTGCCAATTTTATGACCCAATAATTCAACCGAGCCTTTATCTGCAACCAGCAAGCCTGTCATCAAATTCATGAGCGTGGTTTTACCGGCACCATTCGGACCAAACAACCCGAAGCGCTCGCCTTCGGCAATCTTTAAATTCAGGCCATCGTAAGTCACCCCCGAATTACCCGGATAATGAAAACAAAGGTTTTCGATATTTACGGCGAGGGATGTTTTGCTTACCATTTAATATTTTTCAGCAGTGTAAAAGCTTTCTTTTCTATTTCGGCAATTTCTAACAAATAGTTGCCCATTACATTAAAATCTTCCTGGCTGCCTATGCGGCCTTTGTAAATACCAGCAGCCTGTACAGCGGCTGTTCGCCACATGTCACCCGCTTGCGTAAACATCTCTGATGCCTGTAACAATACCGGGTTGGGCAGGTAATCATTAGCCTGTTGTAAAAACGCGGCATAAATATACCTGAACCCGCCGCCGCCTGTGCCTATTTCTTCCTGCATACGCACCAACTGTGCCAGGTACAAACCTGCAGTTTTAAGGCCCAGCTTATCGCGCCAGCCTTTTATTTTATTGCCCGTATATCTTATACCGTTTACACCAGCGAAAGGACCGGGGATAGAGATCATGTTAAATGCATTTTTTTTAATGCCGCTTTTAATCGCACTCCTGATCTGGTCGTCGGTAATTTCTGTTTGATTGGCAGGATAGTATAATTGTCCTTTTGGTGCCAAAGCCCCTTTGGCAAAACGCACACGCTCCAACTCGTAGCTGGTTAGTGTGGTGGCGTGCTCCATAATAGGGTCGCTAATCAGGTAATTATCACCTTCCTTGCCAAAAACAATAAGGTTGTGTGCATTAAAATGAAAACGGTATTCTTTCGGGAAATAGGATAAATAGTAAACCCCTACCTGCGCGCCAACCGGCTGCCCGGCTTCAAGGCTTTCCATCAAAGCGGCCTCGGCCTTTTCTTTCGAGCTGAATTTTTTCTGTATCACCGGGATCCCCAGTGATTTGCAGGTACGATTAAAAATAAAGCCCGGCATAGAGCGAAAAGCAATTGCCGGCCCGTTATTTATTTTTATTAGCGGTACGTATACAAAAAACAGCCCGGCACCAATACCAAAAGCCAGCGGCTCGGTTATTTTGCCGTTCGAGATCTTTTTTAATAAATTACTGGTAACCCCCGATTCGCAATGTGCAGCTTGTCCGTGTTCAAAATCAATCTTCATGCACATCCATACTTTTTAGCTCATCAACCTTTACATTAAAGGCTTCGGCATATTTTTTTAAATCTTTTTCTGATAGTTTATTAAACACACCGGGTTTCAGGTGGCGTTTTATCTGCCATTTCCAAAAACCGGTATAATCGGCCAAAATACTTAAGTCCATTAGCCGCCACTCCATAAAAAACAGCAGCGGGCTGGCCTCTCCGTTCAAAACCCTTTGTTTAGCGTTGGCAATGCGGCCATCAATTTCCTGCCAGGCCACATCAAGCGCGGTTATTTTTACATCCCATCCATCGCTTAGCTGGGTTACATACTTCCCGTCGCTATCGGTAGCATAGCAAACCTCTTTGGTAATTTTACCAAGCGAGCTTAAATCCTGGGGTACGTTTTCTTTTTTCATTGTAAACTGGCTTTTCCCGTTAAACAACAGTAAGCATAGCATACATATACGAGAACCTTGAACTTTCGGGCACCAGCAGCAATATTTTTTCGCCAACTTTTAGTTTGCCACTGTGAAACAACTCGTTTATCATTAAGTAAACAGAGGCCGCGCCAACGTTACCTACGGTATAAAGGTTCATAAACCATTTTTCGTAGGGGATGCCGCCGCCATAAATCTCTACCATATCATAAATTTTCGGCCTGAAAAAGTCGCTGGAGATATGGGGTAAAAAATGGTCGATATCTAAGGTGGTTAACCCGCGTCGTTCAAAAATCTCTTTTATTTTGGCACCACCCAACGGAACGATATTATCGCTCAGCAAACCAATATCCTGCTTAACGCTGAAAATGGATTTGTTCATCACCTCTTCGGGTGTATAATCCATAAAGCCTTTCAGGCTGCCATCGGCCTGTTTTTCGGCGCCCATATACATACAGGCGTCCATCTGGTTGGCGTATGATACCCCTTCAATCCACTCCACTCTTAAACTTAAGCCGGTTTCGTTAGGCTTATCGGTCATCAAAAACGCCGAAGCACCATCGGATAACATCCAGCGTAAAAAATCTTTATGGAAAGCGATGTAAGGATTTTCGGTAAGCTCTTTTAATTTCTGCGCTTCCTCTTCAAACACGTCAGACACCAGCAGGCCCGAAAACCTTTCAGACCCGGTTGCCACCGCTTGTTTGGCATCGCCCGATTTGATGGCCATAAAAGCATATTTTAAAGCATGCATCCCGGCGCAGCAAACCCCTGCCGGCGATACTACCTCAATTGCGCCAGCCTCGGGTAGCCAGCCATGTGTCATTACGCCGTGGCTGGGCATCATCTGGTCTGGAGATGAAGTGCCGCATGATAGGATATCGGTATCCTCTATTTTAGCATTGGTATTTTTAAATAGCTCTTTAACGGCCAACGCTGTCATCTGGGCATTGGTATGGGTAGCTTTTTTATTTTTATCAAGTGCATAATACCGGGTAGTAATTGCATTATTACGCAGTACAATTTTTTTTGATTTGGAAGGCTTATTATCAATATAACCCAGATACTGCTCCATATCGTCGTTTGCAACGGGCTGGTTGGGTAAAAAAGCAGATGTGGCGTTTATATAAACCTGATTAAAAGACATGTATATTTTAATTTAGTTGTAAGTAAAAGTTCTTTTTCTCCTGTATCCTGTCGCCAAAAAACGGCCTTATTAAAATCATATCAACCGTTAGCGCAATGGGCGCAACAATAAACAGGGCAAAAAAAAGATAATATTTAAAAGCTGCAAGCCATGCCGATTTATTTTTGCGTTTTGAAATAATTTTTGCCCAAACCGAAAATATGATCCGGGCCTTTCCTTCAATAAACATCAGCGGGTATTTAATGTTTACAGCATCGTTGTGCATTAGTTCATCCTGCAGGCTATCCCAATAGCCAACCATATTAAGCCTGGCTGCTATAACCCGGCCAAATTTGGCAGTTTCCTTTATCTCCTGCTCATCAACACCCGGCTTGGGGAATATATTAAGGTAGCTTTCTTTTTTACCTGTAAGCATCCAGTAAAAAATGGTAACAAAGCTTATGGGATTAAGGTGCCTGTCAACCAGGGCAATATTACCAACCAGTCTTCCTCCGGCATCCTGTATAGATTTGCGCACCCGCACAAAGGCGTTTAGCCACATATTGCGGGCTGCACTGATAGTCACAACAGGCGTATCTTGTACTACTTTGATAAAGTCGGGGTGGTTAAGCAGTGAATTTGAAGGGATGCTGGGCGATAAAAACCAGGGCTGGTAGCCCACAATAATCATATCGTATTTGGTTTCCTTTAATACAAATGGCTCAATTTGGGCGGGCACACCTAAAACACAATCGGGCATAACGGCAAAAAAACTGGAACCGGTCCATGGAAAATTATAGCTGTTTACCATTTTTATCTCTACCTTTTCAACCGATGCCCCGGCGTCAATAATAGGCTGCGTTAACGAGTCGATGACATCGCGCATCTGTCCCGATTGGGTATAGTAAATAGCTAATATCTTTTTACTCATTATTCGGCAGGTTTAAGGTCCTCGGTGTGCAAAACTTTGGAGGTCTTGCTATAATCAACTATGGCCCGCTGTACTACAGGCGGCAAGGTTTTAAAGTTTTTTATCACCATAGTTTTATCCTTTTCGATATCTGTACGATAATGCACAATTTTAGGGGCTTTTTCCTGGATAACCAATCGTAAAAAATGCAGATCGGTGTTATCAGGCTCGGCCAGCAGGGCTGTTTCCAGCTTAATGCGACCTGTTTTAAAAAAGCTCAGCTTATCTTTGGGCTTGCCGGCAAGGCTGGCTTTTTTCATTAGCAAAGCACCCTCATAGCCACTTTTTGCTTCGGTGCCGGCATCAGTAAATGTGGCCAGTTCCTGGTTAATTTCGTCAATATTATCGCTTGCCATTGCTTTATAAAAAGCAGCTTTTTCTAATTTCTGCGCATACAGCGCGGTATTATTGCACGCTATAATTATCAGCACAAAACAAACAAAAGCAACGCGCTTTTCAATATAATTCTTCATAAAGCTTACCAAATGTAATAAATATTATGTGCCCTGCAAACAGCGTTTGCGCTTTACCAATAAGCATAAGCGCAACCGTTTTTGCTTCATTTAGTTTTATTTTTTTTCAATAACTTAAACCTGCATATCCTGATGTAGGATGTTTTTTGTGGGCAATGGTTTAACTATGCCCAATTAATAGCGGTTACACCATTAAAAATCGATTTTCTTTCGCTTACTTTGGGGTTTGAATTTTTTTCGGAAATTTAATAGCAAAATAATTACACTATCTTCCATACCATAAACAATGAAATTAATTAACAGCAACTTACATGGATAAAACTAAACAGTTTGCTGGTTCATGGGCTGTAATTTTAGGAGGATCCGGCGGATTCGGATTCGGGGCTTTGCAAAAGCTTGCCGCGCATGGCATGAACGTAGCGGTTTTGTACCGTGAAACCTCTATTACCGAAAAGCCGCTCAAAATAAAACTTAGCCAGATTGCAGATGCAAACGGTATAACCATCCTGCCGTTTAACATAAACGCGCTTGAACAAACCGGGCGCGATTTATTTTTAAAACAATTTACCGAAGTTGCTGTACATAAACATTGTGTTAAGTTATTACTGCATTCAATAGCCCGGGGCAATTTAAAACCACTGGCTACTGAATCAGAAAATGCCGACAGCACCGCCGTTCTTTCAACTGATGATATACAGGCCACAAGCTATGCTATGGCCAATAGTTTGCTTGACTGGACAAGGCTGTTGCTTAACGCCGGGCTTTTTAACGCCGATGCCCGTATTATAGGCCTTACCAGCGATGGGGCACATAAATATTGGGAAAGTTACGCGGCGGTATCTATTGCGAAGGCATCATTAGAAAGCCTTGCAAAATATATGGCTGTTGAATTCAGCCGCTTTGGTATAAAAACCAATTTGATACAGGCCGGGGTTACCGAAACGGCATCATTAAAAAGAATACCGGGCAGCGATAAATTAATTGAACTGGCCACGGCAAACAATCCTATGGGCCGGTTAACAAAGCCCGCAGATGTTGCAAACGTAATATATATGCTTTGTACCGACGAAGCCTTCTGGATAAATGGTGCATTGATTCATGTTGACGGTGGCGAACATTGTTTGTAACTATATTGATTTTTAGAAACATGAATAACCATATACTTAATCATTTACCATACAAATCTACCTTCCGCTTTATTGATAACATTACATCATTAAATGAAAACGGGGTTACCGGCGATTTTACGCTGAAACAGGATGCTTTTTTTTATGAAGACCATTTTGAGGGAAACCCAGTTACGCCAGGCGTTATTATTACCGAAATTATGGCCCAGATTGGTTTGGTTGTGCTGGGTATTTTTTTGATTATGAAAGAGCCCGGTAATGATTTTACCAGCGATACATCGCTGTACCCGGTGCTTACCTCAACCGATGTTTCTTTTTACAAAATGGTTTTACCCGGCCAAAAGGTTACGGTTATTTCACAAAAACAATATTTTCGTTTCGGCAAGTTAAAATGCATCGTAGAGATGCTGAACAGCGAGAAAGAGATTGTTGCCAGGGGTACATTTGCCGGCATTATTAAACATCTTGACTTAAAATGAGCAGGCGGGTAGTAGTTACCGGTATGGGCGTTGTATCGCCAAACGGCATCGGGGTCAGCACGTTCCTTGATTCCATACAAAACGGCGTGTCGGGCATCAAATTTCAGCCTTTGTACGAGGAGTTGAAATTTAGCTGCCATGTTGCGGGCAAGCCCGATTTTGTCCTGGAAGATCTTAAAACCAAAAACTACATATCTGAGGTGGTTTTTCACGGCCTTAAAGGCACCAATATTGGTTATGGCCTTATGGCCGCGCTTGACGCCTGGGCTGATGCCGGGCTGGAATATGATACCGACGAAACCCGCTGGGAAACCGGCTGTATTTTTGGCAACAGTGTATCTGACACCGAGGCCATGAAAAACGTAATTACCCGGGTTGATAACAAAGAGGCCAAAAAATTAGGTTCGCGCGTGGTGGAGCAGGCCATGAACAGCGGGGTTACCTCCTATGTATCGGGCCGTTTAGGATTGGGTAACAAAGTAATCACCAACTCGGCGGCTTGTGCTACAGGTACACAGGCTATTTTAATGGGCTTCGAAACCATTAAAGATGGTTACGCCAAACGAATGCTGGTTGGCAGCAGCGAATATGTTGATACCTATGTATTCGGTTCCTTTGATTCCATGCGCGTGCTATCCCGTAAATATAACGATAAGCCCGAAAAGGCATCAAGGCCGATGAGTATAACTGCCGGTGGCTTTGTGCCGGGCTCTGGTTCGGCAGCACTGGTTTTGGAAGACCTGGAATTTGCTTTGGCCAGGGGCGCAAAAATTTACGCCGAGGTTTTAGGCGGTTCAACCAATAGCGGCGGCCAGCGGATGGGCGGCTCCATGACGGCGGCTAACCCGCAGGGTGTTATCAAATGCATTGAAGATTCAATAACTAATTCAAAAATAAGCGCTAACGATATTGACCTCATTAGCGGCCACCTTACTGCTACCAATGCCGATATGCAGGAAATTCAAAACTGGTGCAAGGCGCTTGGCCGGGGCGGCGACGATTTTCCACTGATGAATTCACTTAAATCAATGATTGGCCATTGCTTGAGTGCGGCAGGATCGATCGAAGCTGTGGCATCAATATTGCAAATGGAACACGGGTTTGTTCATCCAAATATAAACCTGGATGATCCTAATCCCGAAATAGGCAACCACATCAATTTAAACCGTTTGCCTGTTTCTATAGTCAAAAAAGACATTAATATTGTTGCTAAAGCTAATTTTGGCTTCGGCGACGTTAATTCCTGCTTAATATTTTCTAAATTTAACCCTAATGACACGACAAGAGATTTTAATTGAACTAAAAAAAGTTTTATCGCCATATACCCTTGATAAAGAAGCCCTGGCCAGCATAGACGAAAATACCGACCTTATTAAGGACTTGAAAATCAATTCGGCCAATCTTGTTGATATCATTATTGATGCGGAAACCAAATACAATATCGAGATAGACTACGATGCTGCGGATAAAATGGTGAACGTGGGCGGCTGTATTGATGTAATTGAAGAAAAGACTAACCAGCAAACATGATCATAAGTGCCGGTAATGATATTGTAGACCTCCAGGCTATCGACACTGAGCGAACAAGAGAACCAAGGTTTTACTCCAAATTCATTACCGGCCCCGAAACTCAATTACCAAGCCTGCCCCAACTGGCGGCTATGCCCACTGAGTATTTTGCCTGGCTTTTATGGTCGGTTAAGGAGTCGGTTTACAAATTTGAACAGCGGCATAATCCCGGGCTTGTTTTTTCTCCCTCAAAAATTGTTGTCGAGCATATTACCCCCGCTTTGAGTATGGCCTGTGCTACCACCGGGCCAATTGAAGGCCAGGGGTTTGATGAGCAGCCTTGTTACAACAGCATCATCGCTTTTAACCAAAATAAGTTTTACTCCCGGTCGATAATTACCAGCGGTTTTATTGTAACAGTAGTTAACAACAGTGATAATTTCGAAAATATGTACTGGGGGGTTAAGCCTATTGAAGATAGCAGTCCCGCATATCAATCAATACAAGTACGGGAGTTTATCTTAAAAAAACTCGGTACTTTTTTTGAATTCAACCAGCTAAATATCGTCAAAATGCCGTCCGGCTGCCCCATTTTACATGATGGATTGACCGAAACAAGTATACCTGTTTCATTGGCACATCATGGGCATTACGTGGCCTATGCATTCCACTTAGCCAACGTATAGGATACTAATTAGCTAATGCTTCTATCTTTTTGATATCGCGGTAGCAGATGTATAATGGGATAAAACCGAAAATGCCAAAACAACAATCAATGCAGCGCCAATAAATGGGGATACCACGTATAGGGCCGGCAATAAAGGCCAGCGGGAAAACCATAACACAGGCTATCATCCCAAACTGAATTATCCAGATATTTTTTACAGGGTCACGCAGGGGGCCAATAAAAGTAGTGGCTATAACCAGGTGCCCAAATGCCAGCCAATCGGTTCCATAACTCAGATAGGGGTAGTTTTCATTGGTTGTTTTTACAGCCTGGTAAACCTGTGCTATCCAATGATGCATAAACGGCGGGAATATGGTTACATTGGCCAGGAAAGCCAGCTCGGTTTCAATGGGGAAAGCAGTTACGCCGCTTAATACCAGCCCTATAATAAATACAATGATCCAGGTTTTTACTTTTTTGCGGAGGTGAGGTTCGGTTTGCATAATGGGTGTTCAATTTATTTTAAATGAAATGAAAATCGCCAAGTGATTAATCGAGAAAACAAAAGTACTTTGATATACAAAGTTACTCAAATTAATTTAAAAGCTACATCCTTTTTAAATGCTTTGTGATTATATTTGTTGCAAAGGAAATGGTGTCTTCCTACTCAACCGCCCTAAAAAGCTGATGGCGCCTGCATTAATTAACCCGTGGAGTAATATTCTGCGCTAATTTTTTGTAGGTGAAAAAAATTCCGATCAAACCCGTTTCAAAAACATACCACCGCCCGGCACGGCCAGTATCCCCCTTCTGTCACTTATCAGCGTATCAATCGGTAAGCATCAATGCTTTTATGTTGTTGTTTTGCTGCATCGTTTACAATCCACCAATTTTAAAACTAAATTAGCGTCGCCATAAAAAATGAACGATAACATTTTTACGTCCGATTTTTTTTCGACAGTGAAAAACCTGCTTAGGTGGACACTGCTCATCATCCCTATTGCCGTAGCTATAGGCAGCATGGTAGCTTTGTTTTTATGGCTGCTGAGCTGGGCCACGCATTTCAGATTTGCCCATACTTACCTTTTATATTTACTGCCCCTTGCTGGGGTAGCTATCCATTTTATATACAAACTCGCGGGCAAACCGTCAGAAAAGGGAAACAACCTGATTATCGACGAGATCCACAAGCCCGATTGCGGTGTACCCAAACGTATGGCGCCGGTGGTATTGCTTACCACGGTGATTACCCATTTATTTGGCGGATCGGCCGGGCGTGAGGGTACAGCGGTACAAATTGGCGGCAGCATAGCGCAGGCCTTTGGCAAATGGTTTAAACTAAACCCTGCCGATACCCGCACCATACTTATTGCCGGCATAGCCGCGGGCTTTGGCGCTGTATTTGGCACCCCTGTTACCGGGGCTATATTTGCAATGGAAGTTTTAACCATTGGGCGCATACAATACAATGCCTTATTGCCCTGCCTGATGGCCAGCATAATTGGCGATGTTACCGTTGCCGCCTGGGGCATTCACCACACAGCCTATCATATTGATGTGTTTGCAAGTGTGCCGCATTGGTATGCAACTTATACGGCCTTTGATTTTTTACTGCTTGGCAAAATAGTTTTGGCTTCGGTGGCCTTCGGGCTGGCCAGTTACCTGTTTGCGTACCTGGTATATGGGCTAAAATCTTTTTTTGCAGCCATTGTTCCAAAACCCTGGCTTACCCCGGTACTTGGCGGCTTAATCATCATTGGCCTTACCGCTCTTTTGGGCAAGCCCGATTACCTGGGCCTTGGTATCGATGCCGGGCATGCCGGGGCAATTACTATACCATCGGCATTTAATGCCGGCGGGGCCGATACCTGGAGCTGGCT
Source organism: Mucilaginibacter sp. P4_D1 (assembly GCF_056401935.1). Classification (NCBI taxonomy): domain Bacteria; kingdom Pseudomonadati; phylum Bacteroidota; class Sphingobacteriia; order Sphingobacteriales; family Sphingobacteriaceae; genus Mucilaginibacter; species Mucilaginibacter sp. P4_D1. Next base: position 10,940 of record NZ_JBFUIJ010000026.1, on the reverse strand, counting down.
TTGGAAAACCATTTATACAACCGTTACCCTTTCAAGTGGCTTTAAAGGCGGCGAGGTAACACCATTGTTCTACATCGGGGCAACCCTGGGCAACACGTTATCCGTTTTAATGGATGCCCCGGCAGGCCTTTTTGCCGCACTTGGTTTTATTGCGGTATTTGCGGGCGCAACCAATACCCCGTTGGCTTGTACTTTTATGGGGATTGAGCTTTTTGGCAGCCAGTATGCCTTGTTTTTTGCGGTGGCTTGTTTTACAGCCTATTTTTTTAGCGGACACTCGGGCATTTACGGTTCGCAACGCATTGGTATTGCCAAAACGCCAGGCCGCTATGCCGATGCCGCAACACTGGCCGAGGCAGATAAGCGCAGGCGGGGATACATGCGGCAGAAACTGGCTAAGTATAAAATTAAAGGCAAACAGGAGTAATTGATGATAGAAGCCGGGCAACAATTACCAAAGCATCTCCTTTCCGTCGCCGTAAAAAGTGGCAACGAATTTGGATGAAGACAGGAACATTTTGTTGTACCGGAGCGAAAGCCCCGAAATGCAAAAAAGACACCCGTTTAGAGTGTCTCTTTTTGTTTCATTTTTGCTTATATACCTGAAGGCATATACTGCTGTTTCATTTATTGGTTTTCTCTAAAAAAGCAGCTTGTTTTTCAACGGGGTATCAAACATAAGTTTCTCCAAATAAGTGGTACGTAAGGCATCCTTGAGGGCCATAGCATGCCTTTCGTGGTGCATATCACTTGATATGAAATCTATCAATTGATTATCTATCAGCAATTCCGCTTTTTTCTTTACCTCACTACCGTAGTATCCTGTTAAGGATATAGTGTTTAGTTGCATACTACAACCCCAGCTCTGGATGTTTTTGTATTGTTCAATCTCCAAATATGGGTACCTTTCGGGGTGCGCTAAAATAGGCTTATATCCCAAATCGTTTAATTTTTGCAAAACAGGAATCATGTTTGGTGGCTGGTTGATAAACGAAAACTCAAACAGTACATAATTATCGCCCATGGTCATCAACTTCCCTTCATTTACACGCGCCTCAAAGGTCTCATCAAAATAATGTTCGGCAGCAGTTTCTACAGGTATATCTATATTTTCTTTTACCAGTTCGGCCTTCAATAACTCCAGCGATGCAGCAATTGTTTCGGGTGTGTTCCGATAAAAATCAATCATAACGTGTGGTGTGGCAATAATTTTTTTTATCCCCAGGTCCATCATCTTCCTGATCAGGATCACCGAATCCTGCGGTGTTTGCGCACCATCGTCAATTCCCGGCAAAACATGCGAATGCATATCAACCATGATAGATTCATAGTTGAAGGTTATTTCTTTTTTTACCTTTTTCTTTTTAAAAAAACCAAACATAGTTAACGGTTATTGTACTGCCCCTTGTAATATTGCTGGTAACTACCCGAAGTAACGTGGTTAAGCCATTCCTCGTTTGCAAGGTACCAATCTACGGTTTTTTCCAATCCTTCTTCAAAAGTAATGCTTGGTACCCAGCCAAGCTCGGTTTTCAGCTTCGTGGCGTCTATGGCATAACGCAAATCATGGCCTGCCCTGTCTGTTACGTAGGTGATCAATTTCGCCGATTCACCTTCGGCCCTACCCAGTTTTTTATCCAGTATAGTACAAAGCAAATTAATCAGGTCGATGTTTTTCCATTCATTATGGCCACCAATATTATAGGTTTGGCCGGCTTTGGCATTGTGGAATATTACATCAATGGCCCTTGCATGATCCTCTACCCAAAGCCAGTCGCGAATATTCTCGCCTTTGCCATAAACAGGTACAGGTTTACTTTGTTTAATATTGTTGATAGCCAGCGGTATCAGCTTCTCCGGGAAGTGGAATGAGCCATAGTTATTTGAGCAGTTGGATATCACGGCATTCATGCCATAAGTATCCTGGTAAGCGCGTACAAAATGATCTGAACTGGCTTTAGATGCCGAATATGGCGAATGCGGATCATACGCTGTTTCTTCGGTAAACATTCCATCCTCGCCCAAAGTACCGTACACTTCATCGGTTGATACGTGGTAAAAACGGGTTTGATCATAACGTCCTTTCCAGCTTTCGCGGGCGGCGTTCAGCAAATTTACAGTACCTACCACATTGGTCATCACAAACTCCAAAGGATTGGTAATCGAACGGTCAACATGTGATTCAGCTGCAAGGTGGATTACGGCATCCGGCTTCTCGGTATTAAAAAGATTATTTATAAACTCAAGGTCAACAATATCACCTTTAACAAAGCTGTAATTCGGCTCGTTTTCGATATCTCTTAAATTTTCGAGGTTACCAGCGTAGGTCAGCTTATCTAAATTGATGATATTATAATTTGGATACGTTTTCACAAAGCGGCGCACCACGTGCGACCCTATGAAACCTGCGCCACCCGTAATAATTATTTTTTGCATTTGCTGAAATTTAAGTTTATAGCGGATTTTGAGCTATATATTTTTCCCATTCCCAGGCTGATGACATCATGGTTTCTAAACCCAATTCTGTTTTCCAGCCAAGCTTATTGGTCGATTTGGTTACATCGCCCCAAACCTTTTCCACATCACCGGCGCGGCGCGGACCAATCTGGTAATTTACCTTTACCTCTGTTGCTTTTTCAAACGCGTGGATCACTTCTAATACAGTACTCCCCTGGCCGGTGCCCAGGTTAAACACATCGTATCCCTGGTAATCGTCGCTCTCGGCCAATTTCAGCGCCGCAACATGTGCTTTTGCCAAATCAACCACGTGGATATAATCGCGCACGCAGCTACCATCCGGGGTGTCATAATCATTGCCGAAAACAGTTATTTTTTCGCGTTTGCCAATGGCTGTCTGGGTAATAAATGGAACCAGGTTTTGCGGTACGCCAATTGGCAATTCGCCTATAAGCGCGGTTTCGTGCGCACCAACCGGGTTAAAATATCTTAACGATACTACTTTATAGCTGCTGGTACCAGAAGCTATCATATCTTTCAAAATCTCTTCGGCTATTTGCTTGGTATTGCCATAAGGCGATTGCGCGGGCTGTACCGGCGCTTCTTCGGTTACCGGCAATTGCTCGGGCTGGCCGTAAACAGTACAGCTTGATGAGAACACAAAATTCAATGGTTTACTATAATAAGCATCCAGTAAATTGATAAGCGAATAGAAATTGTTACGGTAATACTTTAACGGTTTTTGAACCGACTCGCCTACTGCTTTAAAAGCAGCAAAGTGAACGATACCGGCAACATCGGGCTCGGCAACGGCCAGCGCTTTTACGCCGGCTTCGTCGCACAGGTCAAGCTTATGAAAAACCGGTTTGTAGCCGATGATTTTGGCCAGCTGATCTAAAATTTTAGGGTCTGAGTTTGATAGGTCGTCAACAATAACAGGTTCGTAGCCTGCGTTTACCAGTTCGACAACGGTATGGGAGCCAATAAATCCGAGGCCACCGGTCACTAATATCTTCATTTTTAAGTAGGGTATATAGTAAGCCATAAAGGTAAGCAAATGGATGAATTTACATACCTCCTTTTGCTAAACAACCACCTTTTACTTTACTAAAAGGTGGTTATCCAGGTATTATTTATAGAAAGGACATGTTTTACTATTTATTATAGTAAGTAAAATCCTTATGGTTTATTTCGGTTTCGGGCAACGATTTAAAGTAATCCAACGTGATCTTTAAACCTTCGCTCCTTGATACCTTTGGCTCCCAGCCTAAAATAGCTTTTGCCTTGGTAATATCCGGGCGACGCTGTTTCGGATCATCAGTAGGCAGTGGCAGACTAATCAATTCCTGGTCGGTGCCGGTTAATTTGATAATCTCTTCGCCAAATTGTTTTATCGTGATCTCGTCGGGGTTACCAATATTCATGGGCTGCGCGTAATCGCTGTGCAACAGGCGGTAGATGCCTTCAACCAGGTCATCCACATAACAAAATGAACGGGTTTGCGACCCATCGCCAAACATGGTTAATGATTCGCCCCTGAGCGCCTGCCCAATAAAGGCGGGCAATACCCGGCCGTCGTTTAACCGCATCCTTGGGCCGTATGTATTAAAAATACGTACTATACGTGTTTCTAAACCATGAAAGGTATGGTAGGCCATGGTAATGGCTTCCTGGAAACGCTTGGCTTCGTCATAAACGCCCCTTGGGCCAACAGGGTTTACATTGCCCCAGTATTCCTCGGGCTGCGGGTTCACGTTCGGATCCCCATACACCTCAGATGTAGATGCTATGAGCATCCTGGCACCTTTTGACCTTGCCAAACCAAGCAGGTTATGTGTACCCAATGAGCCAACCTTTAAAGTTTGTATTGGGATCTTCAGGTAATCTATCGGGCTTGCGGGTGAGGCAAAGTGCAGGATATAATGCAATTCGCCCGGAACAAATACAAACTTGGATACATCATGGTTGTAAAACTCAAAATTTTCGAGTTTGAACAGGTGCTGTATATTGCGTAAATCGCCGGTAATTAAATTATCCATGCCTATTACATGGTAATCTTCTTTAATAAACCTGTCGCAAAGGTGCGAGCCTAAAAAGCCCGCCGCCCCGGTAATTAAAATTCTTTTACGTTCTGTCATTAACTAACTACTTTACGTCCGATGCTGCTGTAATAAAAACCATAATCTTTCATCCTGTCCAGGTCATATAAATTACGTCCGTCAAATATAACAGGCGCGTTTAACTTTTCTTTCATGAAATCAAAATCCGGGGTACGAAAAACCGGCCATTCGGTAACAATCAATAAAGCATCGGCGTTTTCAAGTGCCGAGTACCTGTCTTTGGCATAGGTGATTTTATCACCAAGTAATTTTTTAACGTTTGGCATTCCTTCAGGGTCATATGCGGTTACCGTAGCACCCGCAGCAATAAGATCATCAATGATGTATAAAGCCGGCGCTTCGCGGATATCATCGGTCTCGGGTTTAAAAGCCAATCCCCAAAGGGCAAAGTGTTTGCCTTTCAGCCCATCAGCTCCATAATGCTCGCGCAGCTTAACTACCAGGCGTCTTTTTTGTGTTTCGTTAACTTCCATTACCGAGTTCAGTATCTTGAACTCATATTTATTTTCCTCGGCTGCTTTTGAAAGGGCCTGCACATCTTTAGGGAAACAGCTGCCGCCATAACCAACACCAGGAAACAAGAAGCGCTTGCCTATACGGGCATCGGCACCTACGCCTTTACGCACCATATCCACATCGGCGCCAACCAGTTCGCACATGTTGGCAATCTCGTTCATGAAGGTTATTTTGGTGGCCAGGAATGAATTTGCCGCATATTTTGTAAGTTCAGACGAGCGTTCATCCATATAAAGAATAGGGTTACCCTGGCGTACGTATGGCGCGTATAAATCGCCCATAATCTGGCGGGCTTTCTCGTCCATGGTACCTATAACTACCCTATCTGGTTTCATAAAATCTTCAACGGCCACTCCTTCGCGTAAAAACTCGGGGTTTGATACCACCGCGAAAGGCACATCGGTATTGGCTTTTAGCACCGCGGTTACTTTATCGGCAGTACCTACCGGTACAGTTGATTTAGTTACGATAACCTTATACTCGGTAATAAGCTTTGCAATATCTTTTGCGGCGCCAAGCACATAGCTCAAATCGGCAGATCCATCGGCGCCCGGAGGAGTAGGCAAGGCCAAAAATATAACTTTTGCAGGAGCAATCGCTTCGGCAAGGTTGGTGGTAAAGGTTAACCTTTCCTGTTTTATGTTCCTGTTAAATAACAAATCAAGTCCAGGCTCATAAATCGGCATTTCACCCGCCCGCATCTTGTTCACTTTTTCTTCTACAATGTCAACACATATAACTTCGTTTCCGGTTTCGGCCAGGCAGGTTCCGGTTACCAATCCAACATAGCCAGTTCCGATTACAGCAATTTTCATAGTTTATTTTTGTTTTTTAGTGTTTAGTATTTTGTTTATGGTATAGCAAACAAGCAGCCCTTAACGGCACGGACTTATTATTTATTACAGTATAAGGTTTTTGTTGTTAATTTTAACCTTTGCTAATATACAATTCATGCGCTAAAATGATATTATATACTATTGGATTACGGCTCTATTTTATAACCATTTACATAGCCTCGCTGTTTAATCAAAAAGCAAGCCAATGGATAAACGGCCGGAAGAACCAGAAACTTATACGTATAGACAGCAGTATTTGGTTTCATTTTGCATCATTAGGCGAATTTGAGCAGGGCAGGCCCATATTAGAGGCGATAAGGGCCTTATATCCGCAGGAAAAGATTGTAATTTCCTTTTTTTCGCCGTCGGGTTACGAGATCAGGAAAAGCACGCCACTTGCCGATTTTGTGTATTATTTACCATTGGACACGGCAAAAAATGCCACACAATTTATTGATGCCATACAGCCTGCCATGGCAATATTTACCAAGTATGAATATTGGTACCATTTTTTTAAAGAGGCGCATACCAGACAAGTTCCCCTGTACATCATATCGGGAATTTTTAGGCCCAAACAGGTATTTTTTAAATGGTACGGCGGCCTGCACCGCAAAATATTAAGCTTTGTAAGCCACTTTTTTTTACAGGACGAGGCATCAAAGCGACTATTGCAATCTATTGGTATAACTAACGCTACAGTTAGCGGCGATACCCGTTTTGACAGGGTATGGGCCAATGCCCAATATTCCAAAGAAATTCCCGGCATTGCCGAATTTATAAACGGTCAAAAAGTTTTCATCGCCGGCAGCACCTGGCCACCGGATGAAGCATTGCTGGCCACCCTGCCTGAGCTATACCCAGGCTGGAAATTTATTTTTGCCCCCCATGAAATTGGCGAAACCAGGATAAATAACCTTATTAATTTATTACCAGCAGGATCGGCAATTAAATACTCCGAATTAATTCAAAATTCAAAATTCAAAATTCAAAATCAGGAGCCGACAACTCGCTACTCACCACTCAAAACTCAAAACTCAAAACCGTCAGTCCTGGTAATTGACAATATCGGCATGCTTTCGTCTTTATATGAGTATGGCAACATTGCCTATATTGGGGGAGGGTTTGGCGTGGGGATACATAACACGCTGGAGGCGGCCGCATTTGGCTTGCCCGTCATCTTTGGCCCTAATTATCAAAAATTCAATGAGGCAAGGGAGCTTATCGCTTTAAAAGCCGGGTTTAGCATCAGTGATGGCAGCCAGCTCAAAGGTATTGTTGATACGTTGGTTAATGACGAAGCTTTTTACAACATTACTGGAAAAAAAGCGGGCGATTACGTAAAGGAACATATCGGGGCAACCCAGATGATATTAGACCATATTATCACGCTGCCATTCGCCTGATAAGATAAGCCATTTTATCAGCCACATCGCAAAAAAAGAGACCCGGCTCTTTTCAAAGTCAGGTCTCTTTTTTACTCCGGGTGCTCAAAAAATCACTTTGCTTTCTTAGCTAAATCAGCCAATGGCATAGTTGTCATGCGGCCAATTACTTTTTTACCGCGATAGGTTATCACCCTTAGTTGCGTTGCATCTTTGGGTGCATCAACAGGGGCCGTGTATTTTGGATAAAAATTATCAGGGAATGAGTTATCAAAGCTGTAATAAATATCCAGGCCAGGGGCTTCGCTGGTAAGGGTTATTTTAAGTGTATTATCCGGATTTTTGGTAGCACTGAACGAAGGATCGTAAACACTTGGCGCGTATTTGGTCTCGGCCTCGTCAAAGCGTTCAAAATGTTTTTCAACCTTGCCAAAAAAGTATGGCCAGCTTTTTTTCTCTTTGGGCGACCATACCAGTTCGGCAATGGCCATACCACGGGGCCAGGTCATGTACTCTGCCTGGCGTATGTTGAATACCTGTTCTGTCCACAGGTTGGCCTGTGCGCCTTTTATCAGCTTGGCATCTACGCTATCGGGTACAGGCTCATATTCGTAGGTTTTGTTCAGGCGTAGTTTAGCATAAACTTTGGTTTCGTTTACGTCGCTTTGCATATAATCCAGGTAGGCAAATGTTGTTGGGCTCATCACCACATCGTGACCCATTTTAGCTGCTTCAATACCGCCTTTAACACCCCGCCAGCTCATTACAGCTGCGTTGGGCCCAAGGCCGCCTTCCAGTATCTCGTCCCATCCCATAAATTTTTTCCCTTTTGATTCTACTATTTTTTCAAGGCGTTTTTCAAAATAGCTTTGTACCTCCTGCTGCGTTTTCAAGTTTTCTTTTACCATCAGCGCCTTAATAGCCTCACTTTGTTCCCAAAAGTTTTTAGCGCACTCATCGCCACCTACGTGAATATAGCCAAAGGGGAAAAGCTGGGCAATTTCGGTCATCACCTTATCCAAAAAAACGTATACGCTCTCATTAGCCGGGCAAAGGGTATTATCTACAATGGCGGTATTATGCGGCCCGTTCCAGTTCATAAAGGGCTCGCCGGAGTTTACTACATATTTATCGGCACCTGGAGTACATGAAAGTTCGGGATAAGCCACTACTGCGGCAAGGCTATGGCCCGGAACATCAACCTCGGGCAAAATATTAACAAAACGGTCCTTGGCGTACTGTACAAGTTCCTTTATATCTTCCTGGGTATAAAAACCACCATAAGTGCGTGGCTCATCAGCAGTCGGCGGGGTAAATGTGCCAAACTGCCCAACTTTTTTTACGTTATAAGCGCCAACCGTAGTTAGCCTGGGCAGGCTTTTAATTTCTACCCGCCAGCCTTCATCGTCGGTTAAATGCAGGTGCAGCAGGTTAAGCTTGTATTTCACCATGTTATCAATATACTGCTCCACCTCGGCTTTGGTAAAAAAGTGGCGGGCAACATCAAACATCAGGCCCCGCCATTCAAACCTTGGGTAGTCGGTAATATCAACCGCGGGGGCTGTCCATTTAACTCCTTTAACAAACTCCTTACTTTCAATTTCTTTTGGTAATAACTGCATAAAGGTTTGTACACCATAAAATAAGCCTGCGGGGGCATTTGCTTTAATCACCACTTTTTTTGCAGTTACCGATAGGTTATAACCTTCGGCACCAATAAGCGGGTCATTTTTTTTATTGATAACAAATTTTATGGATGCCGTTGGTGCAACGTTTTTTACCGCTACTGCAGTACCGGCCGCAGTGCCAAGTTTCTTTTTCATATACGCTATAACCGGTGCCAGCCCGGCCTGGTTACCTGTTTCCAACACAACAATTTTGGGCAATACAAATTTACCTGCCTTTTGGGTAACCTTAACGGGCTCGGGGATAATTGACAGGGCATTGTTAGGCGCCTGGCCAAACGACAAGGCGTGCAGGCCACAGCAACCGAGTAACATGATTAATTTTTTCATAAAGAAAACTTAGTTTTTTGAATGCGTTTATAATTGGAAACGTTACGCAAATTATACTTTTTAAATAATATTAAAAAGTGTTGCGCGTGTAAAATTTGTATTTGGTGCATTAAATCTGCAACATTAAAAAAATGATTGAACGATTACCACAGAACGTTTAAGCCATTGCAGATGAGAAAAGCAAAAAGGCATACTTTAATTCTGTATAACTGATACCAATGTTCCGTTCTGCCCAAGCATGTGTCTCGAAGATCATCGCCAAAAAAAACGATCAATTTAAATCATAAAAAAACTATTTTATAATTAAGTAAAAAAACTTCCTCGTAATTCCCTCAGCGTTTTTAATTAAAATTAAGTCTCTGTTAATCTTTAGCTTACTCCATATTTTTTATTTTTATTATGTACTTTAACAAGGTAAAATAACCTTGCAGGTAACCCTATAAAAATCATCAACCCAAATTAATCACCCCAAACAATCTTTTTTATGCAAAATGTTTCTTTTTATTCCACAGCAATTTTTGCGTGGCTAACCACCTTTGGCATTAATTTATTGAGCGCCGTGCTTGTATTGATTATTGGCCTTTATATTATTAGTTGGATAGGCCGATTACTCACGGTATCAATGGCCAAAGGAAAAATTGATGTATCGCTCCAATCGTTTTTACGCAGCGTAATGACGGCCGGCCTAAGGGTTTTGCTGTTGATAACAGTTGCCGGGATGCTGGGCATTCAAACCACATCGTTTGTAGCCATTATTGGCGCCTTAGGTTTGGCTGTAGGCCTGGCACTACAAGGCTCATTGGCCAACTTTGCCGGAGGTGTGCTTATCCTGATTTTTAAACCATTTAAAATAGGCGACATTATTGATTCGCAGGGGCAAAACGGCGCGGTTATCGAAATCCAGATTTTCAACACCATATTGCTTACCCCCGATAACAAAACGGTTATACTGGCAAACGGGGCAGTATCAAACAACACGATTGTTAATTACAGCAGGCACGGCAGCATTAGGGTAGATATATCGCTTGAAATAGACCCACAAAATGATATGGACTTTGTGCGTAAAATAGCCACCGAAGCATGCCTGAGCCATCCGCTTGTTTTATCAGAACCAGCGCCGGTTATAAATGTATCCAAAATAAATGAAGGCAAAATCGGGCTTGGCGTTTGCCCTTTTACCAAAGCACAGGATTATTGGTCGGTGCTTTTTGGCGCCCAGGAACTTATCAAAAAGGCTTTTGATGAACATAAAATAGGCATTCACTCTCCACATTTATTTATCACCCAGGTGCCGGGCGCTACAACTAAAGCGTAAATTAATTTATAATACTAAAGTTTAAGCAGCTATATCAGGTATTACATAACAAGAGGCTGTATCATAAATCATGATCAGCCTCTTTTTTATTATTAATGGTTTATTGCTATAAAATCAATTAGTTATCTATGGTTTTATTTGTTTTAACAATCTGATTTTCATATATTTAAAGTATAGATATATGAGATATGGCAATCAGACAACCTGTTTTCAAACACTATGATCAGCAGCAAATATTAGCTATTCCGCCAACCCTGGAGGAGCTAATCCCGCAATCCCATCCGGTTAGAGTTGTCAAT